>CAZRID010000187.1:0-6512 GCA_964600055.1 uncultured Acidimicrobiaceae bacterium | reverse complement strand
AGATCTGGAACCTGGTCTTCATGCAGAACATCCAGGACGAGCCCTATCACGTCATCGGCGACCTCCCCGCCAAGAACATCGACACCGGGATGGGTCTCGAGCGTGTCGCGGCCGTCCTCCAGGGTGTTCCATCCGTCTTCGACATCGACACCATCAGTCAGGTCCGTGACGTTGCCGCTGACTACACCGGGCTCACTTACGGGGAGGACGAGATGCACGATGTCCCGCTCCGCATCCTCGCCGATCACGCCCGTTCGGTGACCTTTCTCATCGGGGACGGGGTGATCCCCTCCAACGACGGCCGGGGCTATGTGCTGAGAAGACTGCTGAGAAGGGCGGTGCGTCATGCCTGGCAGTTCGGGGGAGAGGGTCTTGTCTTTCCCGGTCTGGTGGAGGCAACCGTGGACGCCATGGGTGAGTGGTACACCGACCTACGGGAGAAGAGGGACTTCATCACTGCAGTGGTGACCAGGGAGGAGGAGCGGTTCCGGCGCACACTCGAGTCCGGGCATCAGTTGCTCGATGCCGAGCTGGGCGACGACCGTTCGACGCTCACCGGCTCCACCGCCTTCAAGCTCCACGACACCTATGGCTTTCCCATCGAACTGACCCGGGAGATCGCCTCGGAGCGTGGTGTCGAAGTGGACACCGCAGAATTCGAGGCCGAGATGGCCGAGCAGCGAAAGCGGGCGCGGGCGGCCTGGAAGGGTGGCGACGAGGCTGCCGGCCTCGACGTCTACCGGTCGGTGCTCGAGGTCGCCGGCCTCACCGATTTCGTGGGATACGAGACCGATGTGTCCGATGGTCTCGTGCTCTCGATGGTTGCCGACGGCGAGAGCGTCGAGCGCGCAGATGAGGGTCGACCGGTCGAGCTGTTCCTGAGCCGGACACCGTTTTACGGCGAATCAGGTGGACAGATCGGCGACACCGGGATCATCGAGACCGAGACCGGTAAAGGTGTGGTCGTCGACACCCAGCATGCGATCCAGGGACTTCACGGGCACCGTGTTCGGGTCGAGTCCGGATACATCGTCGTCGGGCAGCAGGCAACGGCGACGATCGACTCGCCGCGACGGGACGCGATCCGAAAGAGCCACACGGGGACCCACGTGCTCCATTGGGCATTGCGTGACGTGCTCGGCGACCACGCCAGTCAGGCTGGGTCATTGGTCGAGCCGGGAAGGCTCCGTTTTGACTTCTCGCATTTTTCCCAGGTAGCGCCTCAGGAGCTGGCCGAAATCGAGGCCGAGGTGAACAAGAGACTGATCGAGAACGATCGGGTGACCACCACCGTCACCACCAAGGACAGGGCCGAGGAGATGGGGGCCCTGGCCTTCTTCGGTGACAAATACGGTGAGACGGTGCGTGTGGTCCAGGTGGGCGGCTACTCCACCGAGTTCTGTGGCGGGACCCACACCCATACCTCCGCCCAGGTCGGCCCTTTGTTCATCAGCTCGGAGTCCTCGATCGGGTCCAATCTGCGACGGGTCGAGGCACTGACCGGTCTGTCTGCCTATCAGCAACTGGTGGACATCCGCTCCAACCTCGATCGCACCGGTCGTCTCCTCAAGGTCGGCGGGCCGGATGTCCCGGCGAGAGTCGAGGCGCTATTGGAACGGGTGGACAATCTGGAGAGCGAGATGGAGACGATCCGCTCCCAACGCCGAAGCATGCTCGCCGCCGAGCTGGCCGCCCGGGCGACCGAGGTGGGGGATGTGTCCTTGGTGGTCGCCACCGCTCCCGATCTCGACGTGAATTCGCTGCGTCAGCTCGCCCTGGGCATCAGAGACCGCCTCGATGGGAGGTCGGTGGTCGTTCTGGGTGCAACTCATGGCGGCAAGGGTGCCCTCGTCGGACTGGTGACCAAGGACCTGGTCGAGAGCGGGGTCTCTGCCGCCGAGATCATCACCGATGCTGCGCGCGAGCTCGGTGGTGGTGGCTCACGCGACCCGGAGCTGGCGCAGGCGGGTGGTCCCCACGGAGAGAACCTCGAAGCCGCCGTGGACATGGCCCGCCACGGCGCCGAGCGTGTTCTCGGGAGTCTGTGAGCCGCTCGCTCGGCGTCGACTTCGGGACAAAGCGAGTTGGTCTGGCTGTCTCCGATTCTCTCGGGCTGACTGCCAGGCCGCTGTCGGTGGTGCCGAGATCGTCGGTCGTCGACGAGGTGGTGAACCTCGTGAAAGAGCTGGACATAGGTACCATTGTGGTCGGCCTCCCCACCGGGTTGAGTGGTGGTGAAGGGGTGTCCGCCTCCGAAGCCAGGAAACTCGCGGATGAGCTCAAGACTGCGGCGGGTGTCGACGTCGTCCTCGTGGACGAGCGCTTCACCTCTCGCATGGCCGAGGTGGCCCTCGTCGAATCTGGCATGAAGCGCCGGAAACGACGGGAGACCGTGGACAAGGTGGCCGCCGCCATCATCCTTCAAGACTATTTGGATAGCCATCGATGACATACGAACCAGTGCCAGAGCCCTCGCCCTGGGTGCGAGTCGCCAAGATCGCCTCGGCGATCGGTCTTGTCGTGCTCGTGGGAATCGGTCTGGTCGGTGGGGCGTCCTATTTGGGTCGCTGGGTCGGGTCCTCTTTCAGCTCCGATGACGGCGATGGCACGCCGGTGTCCGTGGTGCCCGGACAGGAAGTGACGATCGAGATCCCGTCCGGTTCCACAGCCAAGGACATCGCAGCAATTCTCGCCGCTCAGGGTGTCGTGAGGTCCGCGCTCGAGTTCGAGGTGGCCGTCCGCAACAACGAGGCCGCGGCCCGTCTTCAGGCCGGCACCTACAGCTTCGAGACCCTCATGGATCCTTCCGAGGTCGTCGCGGTGCTCGTGGTGGGGCCGGTGGCCGACACCTATCGGGTGACAGTGATCGAGGGTCTTCGTGTGACCGAGATCCTTACCCGGCTCTCGGAGGCCTCCGGCCATCCGTACACCGAGTACGAGCAGACCCTTCTCGCAGGAGAAGTCGACACCTCGCTTCGCGAGATGCCCGAAGAGCCAACCCTTGCCGACTGGGAAGGACTTCTCTTCCCGGATACCTATGAGTTCGCCGGTTCAGCCGAACCGGCGGACATTCTCCAACGTCTTGCCTCAACCATGGAGCAGCGGATGGACAGCATCGACTGGTCGGTGGTAGAGGCCGCCGGGCTCACACCCTACGACGGGTTGATCATCGCCTCACTCATCGAGACCGAAGTCCTGCTCGATGAAGAGCGCCCGAGGGTGTCGAGCGTGATCCACAACCGGCTCGGGCTGGCCATGAAGCTCGACATAGACGCCACCGTTCTCTACGCACTGAACACCCGCGACGTGGCGCAGTTCGACCGCGAGGTTGACTCGCCATACAACACGTATCTGGTCAACGGCCTTCCGCCGACCCCCATCGCCTCGCCAGGCCGCGCCTCCCTCGAAGGGGCGGCCGCCCCAGAGGCCACCGAGTTCCTGTTCTATGTCCTCTCCGATCTCGAAGGGCATCACGCGTTCGCTGCGACCCTCGACGAGCACAACGCAAACGTCGCCAAGGCGACAGAAGACGGCGTCCTTCCCTAACGGCCACGGTGCCACACTGGTTTCTGATGCAAACGCCGCTCCGTCTGGCCGTGCTCGGCGACCCGATAAGCCATACCCGATCGCCCGCCATTCACATGGCCGCCATGCGCCACCTCGGTATCGAAGGAAGCTACGAAGCCCGCCGGGCCGGCGCGGTCGAGCTGGCCGTCGCAATCGATGAGCTAGGGGAGGGCGCGCTGCACGGCTTGAACGTCACGATGCCGCTGAAACGAGAGGCCGCGGGGGCCGCCGGCTCTCTCACCACCGAGGCACAGGCCAGTGGCTCGGTGAACACCCTTCGCCTCCGGGATGGGGTCGTCGAAGGCCACAGCACCGATGTCATTGCCGCGAGGCTGGCGCTTTCCGACCCGAGATTCGACTCCAGGGCGCCGATCCTGGTCCTTGGCTCCGGTGGCGCATCGGCGGCGGCCCTGGCCACCGCCGGCGATCGTGTTGCCTATGTTGCGGCGCGGGACCCCGGTCGAGCCGCCACCCTCGTCGGCATGACCCGGCCCCCGGCCACGGTCATCGGTTTCGGCACCCCCGTCGCCGGGGCTCTGGTGGTCAACGCCACTCCGGTCGGCATGAAGGGCGAGTCACTGCCAGAAGGGATCATCGAGGTTGCCTCGGGGATCGTCGACCTGGCGTATGGCGAGGAGCCAACCCCGGCGGTGCAATTTGCACGCCAATCAGGTGTCCCGGTCCTGGACGGTGTCGAATTCCTGGTTCTCCAGGCCGTAGCATCATTCGAGTGGTGGACCGGTCTGCGGGCTCCCTTCGCGGTAATGCTAGAAAGGGCCAGAAAGCTCTAAAGCGGCCGCACCCAATCGCCGATCTGGAGGGCTAAGGATTAGTAGGCAAGGAGGCCTTGAGGTGGCTCTATCTGGAAACCTGGGATTTGTTCCCCTGGACGAAGTGCTCCGGCTTTTGATGAGGTCCGATCAGCGTGGGTCGGTCGACGTGCGTGGCGAGGATATCCGCGGCCGAATTTTCATCGGCAAGAAGGGCATCTCACTCGCTACCACCGCCGAGGATCGTGACCTGCATAAGCACCTGGTCAACTCCGGCTATGTAGACGATGGGCTCCTCCGCAAAGTCGTGTCCGGCGAGGCGACATTCTCAGACCTGGGCGACCGCGAGAGCTCGATCATCGACCTACTGAGAGAGATGACCATCGAGAGCCTCTATCACTTGAATGTCAAGGGTGCCACGTTCGAGGTTGCCGAAGGTGCCTCCTCTCCCTACGGCAGCCCTCGCCCGTTCGAGCTGGAGGCCGCCCTCGACGACTCCCGCCGCAGGGCCGATGAGTGGGCCACAGTCCATCAGGTCATCGGAGATCTCGACTCGACTATCCGCATGAACCGTGACCCGGGTGATCTCGAGGAGATCAAGATCAACCGCGAGGCATGGCGTCTTCTTTGCGAGCTAGGTTCTGGCGCCTCGGTCAAGTTGATGGCCGAGCGTCTTGGCACCACCGAGTTCTGGATTGCCAAAGTGGCCGCCGAGTTGGCGGACCAGGAGCTGCTGATCCTCACCGAGGAATTCGTCGAAGAGTTGACTCCAGAGCCCTACGCCGTCCCGTACGCCACTGATGTTCCCGAGGACAAGGGCCCCAGCGAGTCCTGGTGGGTCGAGCCCGAGGATGAAGAGACGACCGCCGAAGCGACAGAGATACCGGTCGCCGAAGTCACTGAGACTCCGGCCGCTGAATACACCGACACCCCGGCCGCGGACGAGAGCGAAGAGCCTGCCGGGACCGGGTCGACCAGCCGATTTGGCCATTTCGTCAGGGCGGCCACTGGCCAGGAGCCCATCGCCGCGCCGGTTGAGAGCTTCGAGGCACCTGAGCCCGAGGCGGATGCTTTCCCGGACGTGTACGCCGAGGTCCCCTCCTCCGAGCCCGCTGCCGAGGTCGCAGAAGCAGATGCAGAAGGGGTCGAAGGGGTCGAAGAGGACACCGAAGCCTTCCTCGAGAAGGTGTTCTCCCAGCTCGAAGTCAACGGACAGGCCGATATCGAAGAAGAGGGACATGGCCTCCTCCGCAGGCGCCGCATGGGCTCGGTGCTCAAGGAGATCGACGAAGACTGATTGACCGGTCGTTTCCACGACCTCGATTCGTAGCCAGTAGCTTGCTCCGGCGGTGACCAACGTCCTCGCCGGAGCATTTGGCTTTCTAGGGGCCCTCATCGCCCACGATCTGGCCGTACAGGCGCTGGGGGATCTGCCGCTGCGCCCCTTCACCGGCACCTGCCCACGATGTGGGAATCGGAGAGGTTGGGCTCGTCTCACCTGCCGGCAATGCGGGCGGCGGATCGGACGTGAGCTGGTCGTGGCCGTCGTCTCGGTGGTGTTCGCCATCGGCTTCTTCACTGCCCTGGGCCCGGTTTGGGCCGTGTTTGCCTATTTCGGCTTTCTGGTCCTCACACTGGCTCTCGGGATCACGGATGTCGATGCACTCCGTATCGTCGATCGGCTCAATCTCAGGGGTACGGTGCTCCTTGTCGGCGCTCTCGGTGTGGCCGCACTGGTGGACGGGTCTGAGGCAGCGTTCCTTCGTGGTTTGCTGGGTGGCGCGGCCTACTTCGCCGGCACCAATCTCATGTTCCTGGCGGTTGGCGGGAAAGGCTTCGGATACGGGGACGTCAAACTTTCGATCCAACTCGGGGTGTTCACCGCGTTTCTGTCTTGGGGAACTCTGGGTTGGGGTGTGTTCCTGACCGCACTCATCGGTGGGCTTCTCTCGATCACGGTCGTCCTGGCTGGCGTGGTTCGCAGGATGTGGAGGCGGGACAAGTCGACGGAGGCACACGGGTCGTCGATCCGTGACGCGATGAGAGTCGAACTTCCGTACGGGCCTTCGATGATCCTCGGTTCCTGGACCGCAATAGTGCTCGCCGGACTCGGAGCTTTCCCGATCCCGACGTAGCATCGCCCCGATGTTGCGCTTCATGACGGCCGGTGAGTCA
>CAZRID010000186.1:0-6536 GCA_964600055.1 uncultured Acidimicrobiaceae bacterium | reverse complement strand
CGCAACAGTGCCGGCGCGAAGACGTGATCGGCCATCACCAGCGCGAACGGTGCATCGCCGACGATTTCCTTCGCGGCGAGGACGGAGAGTCCGTTGCCCTCCCGATAGCGCCCGTTGTTGACGACGGCAACGCGCAGCCCTCGTCGACGGCTCACGTCGAGGGCCTCTCGGGCGACACGTTCGGGTTCGTGTCCAGTGACAACGACGATGTCGTCGAAGCCGGCCTCGTGCGCCGCGACGATTGACCGTTCCAGGAGTGTCATACCCCCGACCCGCACCAGCGGTTTCGCACCCACCTTTGGCTGGAGGCGCGACCCAACTCCGGCGGCAAGCACGACAAGCCGGGACGTCTGCATCCTTCTCGATCTCCTTCTTGCAGTGGCCCCGAGTGGGCCGACCCGGGATTGACGCAGTGCGGGCTAGTTGGTCCCGCCCGTGGTGGCCAGGTTGTGACCGTACCATTGGGCCCCCAGGACATGGGTGTCGTACTCAACGGGTGGGATGCGCCAATCTCGCCGTGGAGGCGGATTGCGTTGCACCAGTCGATCCATTCGATGACGGCCTCATGGAGAGCGAGTAGCCGGGCTCACGGGGGCGGATGCCCGAGTCGGCCGTGTGCTGCGGCATGGGCCCACACGTTTCTCGCATAGCGGCGGGGTGAGCAACTCAGCCCGCCGGTGGAATGTTCTGATTGAGTCGGAAGAGGTTGGTCGGGTCGTAACGACGCTTGACTTCCCGGAGCCGGTCCCAGGTCGAACCGGGGTAGGCCTCCCGGACCCGCGCCTGGCCCTCGTCACCTAAGAAGTTGACATACACCCCGGTCTCACCGTTGCTGAGGGCGCGGGCGAGATCGTCGGCCCAAGCTTCGTGCGCCGGCGCGTCTTCAGGCTTTTCGTACATGGCCGCCACGTTGACCATCAGCTTGCGCCCGCGGTGGGCAAACGCGGTGGCGTCGCCGGGAACACGAGCCATGGCTCCACCGAGGACCCGGAGTTGGGTCGCTGCCATGTTTGCCGTCGACGCCTGGAGCCGGTCGACGATGGCTTCCGCTGCCTCTTGATCGAGACTGTCGACGAACATCGAACGAACCGTCACTGCCGTCGGGTGGGGCCCTTCCTCCTCCTCGTACAACTCCTGGTAGTGCATCGGCTGGAGCATGTCGACGATGGGTGTTGCCAGCGCCCGGAACGGAGCAACGGCGCGTTCCCCCGCTTCGGCCTCACCGGCGTAGACCAGTAAGGCGAACACGACGATCTGCCCGTGGTACTCCTCGGGCAGGATCGGCATCGGTGGCGCGGTCATGATGTTGGCGATGGTCGACAGCTCCTCGGGCGCCGCCCCGGCCGTCTCCACGAACGAGTGAACGACGTCCGGCGTCGCAGGCAAGATCATGATTCCGCCGAACACCTTGTCCACCTCATGCAGCCGAAATTTGAAGCGGGTGACGACACCGAAGTTCCCCCCGCCTCCCCGGATCGCCCAGAACAGGTCCGGGTGGGTCTCGGTGTCGACGTGAAGGAGACGGCCGTCGGCGGTCACGATCTCGGCAGCAAGCAGGTCGTCGATGGTGAGACCGTGCTTGCGAACCAGGAACCCGACTCCGCCGCCGAGGGTGATCCCACCAATCCCCACCGAGCCTGCGTCACCGAACCCGGTGGCAAGGCCGTGGGCCCCGGTAGCCGCGGTGTACTCGCCCGCCGTCAGCCCGGCTTCGGCCCAAGCCGTGCGATGCTTCGCATCGATTTGCAGGTCACGCATCTGCGAGAGGTCGAGGACGATCCCGCCTTCGGAGACACTGTGGCCGACAAGGCTGTGCCCACCGCTGCGGATGGCGAGATCCAGTCCGCTGTCCCGGGCCGCGGATATGACCTCCACGACGTCATCGCCGTCGGCGACCCGGGCGATGACCGCCGGACGATGGTCGAAGCCGTAGAAGACGGCCCGTGCCTCGTCGTAGCCGACGTCCCCGGGGGCAATGACCTCTCCCTTGAGGGCGTCGCGGATTCGCTGGATCGAGATGGTCTTGATTTGGGGTGCTGGGGACTGCACCGGTGGACTCCTTGGTTCAGCTCACGGTTTGGCTTCGCGTTCTCATGCCCGGCTCTTGGTTGTTTAGACCGCCATCGATGGAAGAATTCATCGGTGGAGAGGTTGAAGACATCGGGCAGAGGTTGTAATCCCTCTCCGACCGGAGATTTAGATGCCAAGGATGGAAGTAGCGCCACGTGACTGATTCAACGGCAACAAACACCGCAACAGCGCCTTTCGAGGATCTTGAGCTGCATCGGGCCGAACTGACCGCCTACTGCTACCGGATGTTGGGTTCGGCGTTCGAGGCAGAGGACGCGGTGCAGGAGACACTGGTTCGGGCGTGGCGGGCACTGGATCGGTTCGAAGGGAGAGCCTCGTTGCGGACATGGCTCTATCGCATCGCCACCAACGTTTGCTTCGACATGCTGAAGGGGAGTCAGCGCCGTGCCCGTCCCATGGATCTCGGCCCGGCCTCATCGGCCGACTCGCCCCTTCCAAGCCCGCTGTCGGAGCTCACCTGGGTCGAGCCGATTCCCGACAGCTTGTATCTCGAGAAATCCGGCGACCCGGCCGAGCTTGCTGTTTCCCGGGAATCGGTGCGTCTTGCATTCGTGACCGCCTTGCAGCGTCTACCGGCCAAGCAACGGTCAGTGCTCATCCTGCGAGAGGTGCTTCGCTGGAAGGCGGACGAGGTCGCCGAGCTCCTCGACACTTCGGTGGCATCCGTGAACAGTGCCTTGCAGCGTGCCCGAGCCACGCTCGAGGCCAACAGTCCCTCGGACACCGATCAGTTCCAGCCGATGGACGACGAGCAGCAGGCCCTGCTCGCTCGCTATGTCGACGCCTTCGAGCGTTACGACCTCGACTCGCTGGTCTCATTGCTCCACGACGACGTCGTGCAGTCGATGCCGCCGTACGAGCTCTGGCTGCGGGGCCACGCTGACATCCGGGGTTGGTTCCTCGTCGCCGGCATCGGCTGCCGGGACTCGGTGGTGGTTCCGGTGGAGGCGGCCAATGGGCTGCCCGCATTCGGTCAGTACAAGCCGGGGCCTCAAGGTGGCTTCGTGCCATGGTCGATCCATGTCCTGGAGGTATCAGAGGGCCGGATCGCCGGGCTCAACTACTTCCTCGACACGGAGCGGCTGTTCCCGCTCTTCGGCCTGCCCCTGGTCTACGAGGGCTAGCTCCTCGGAGAGCGGAAGCGCATCGCTGAGCCCGCACAGACCAAGTAGCTCCTGCAACTCGAGTGACGCGTTGCGGATTCGGATCGAGCACCCGAGACCGTGAACGCTGACCTGGAGGCGGGACAGGGCGTCGACCGTGGCCAGGTCAGGGTTGGTGATTGCCCTCATCTCGACCACCAGCACCCTGGTGCTCGGCTCCGTCGGCGGTGGTTTGCCAATCCGCGGTGTCTCCGGCACCTCGCTTTCAGCGGCCAACGGCCGATCTCCTTTCGCTTTCGTGGTTAGAGACTCGTCGGGAGGGGAAAACTCACCGGATCGATTCGTGGAAAGGAAACACGATGTTCACGAACACCAAGGCGTTCAGCGGCTTCTCGGTGGATGACCTGGAGCAGGCCAGAGAGTTCTACGGAGGGACCCTCGGCCTGAATGTCTCCGACGAGAACGGCTTGCTGGATCTTCACATAGCCGGCGACCGGGACATTTTGGTCTACCCCAGGGCTGATCACACTCCGGCCACGTTCACCATTCTCAACTTCCCGGTGGATGACATCGATCGGGCCGTCGATGCACTGTCCGAGAAGGGAGTGCGGTTCGAGCGCTACGAGGAATTCGACCAGGACGACAAGGGAATCAGCCGAGAGGGTGGCCCGCCCATCGCCTGGTTCAAGGATCCCGCCGGGAACGTGCTCTCTGTGCTCCAGGTCTGAGTTGGTCAGGCGGGCAACCGCTCATAGCTGGCCGGAGCCGGTGTCGATCGAACGCATGTACTCGGGGTCCTCGTATCGGCTCAGGAGAAAACTCTCTGCGTAGTCGGGGAGTTCTTCGGCGGTGATGTGGCGGGCGAGAAGGTCACCGGCGCCGGAGGCGACCATCACCCCGAAGCCGGAAAAACCGGCAGCCATATAGAAGCCCCGGGGACCGGCGGGGCCGATCAGGGGTCGGTTCTCGGTGGTCTTGGTGTAGTAGCCGCCATCCACCGTCGAGTGTGGGAGCCGATCCAGGTAGGCACCCAACCCGGGGACCAATCTGGTCAGCCCCCGCATGACGACCTCGGGGTAGAGCGTGTCTTCGGGGAGCGGCCACACCGGGTCCTGCACCCGGCCGTGGTATTCCCACAGCGCGAGCAGATAGGGAGAATCCATCCCACCCTCGGGACGGCCATGGCAGAAGAT
Organism: uncultured Acidimicrobiaceae bacterium; assembly: GCA_964600055.1. Lineage (GTDB taxonomy): Bacteria > Actinomycetota > Acidimicrobiia > Spongiisociales > ZC4RG35 > JARDZU01. The sequence goes on along the minus strand of CAZRID010000186.1, from coordinate 2,149 downwards.
CGGCATCTCGCCCAGAAGGTCGGTCCTCCCCTCGGCGGCCAGGGCCTCGCGTTCCTCGTCGCTCCAGTCGATGTGCTGGGGGTCGCTCCAAATGATCATCGGTGCATCGCGCGGGACGACACCGAGATGCTCCCGATATGCCACCTTGAGATGCAGCTCGGAGAACAGGGGCAGATCGACCCCTGCCATTGCCGCGATCCGGGCGGACATCGGGCCCCCGGCGTCGACCACTGACCTGGTTTCGATATCCCCGGCGCCGGCGAGGTGAACGCCACGCACCCCCCCGGGGTCGACGTCGATACCGGTCACCTCGTCCACGACCAACTCGGTGCCGGAATCGCGAGCGCGATCGAGCATCCATGCCCCGAGCTGTTGGGCACTGAACCAACCCGCCCTTCGGACATGTACCGCGCCGATCGCCTTCTCGGTCAGATAGGGAAAGTGATCCCGGATGGTCTCCGACCCTACGAGCAGGTCGGCACCCTCCGGAAAACCATGGAAGCCCTCGGCCGGCGAGTTGCGGTATGGGGTAGGGCCGGGGTGAAATCGCACCGGGCCTGCACCCAGGGTCGAGGTGTGGTGGGCGTCCATGACCATCTTCTGGAATCGCTGTTCGTCGCCCGATACGAACACATATCCGCGACGGTTGAGGCCAAAGACGTTTCCCGATTCGGTCGCCATCTGCTCGAGAAGGTCGATGGAGCGGTTCATCAACCCGATCATCGGTTTGTTGGGCCACCAGTTTCGGTAGCACTCGGTCGACTTGTCGGAGGTGAGGGTGAGCGGCGGGAGGGGGTCGACGATGACCACCTTTCCCGCATCGTGCTTCACCGCGAGGTGATAGGCAGCAGACACTCCGGCGATGCCGGCGCCGATGACGACGACGTCCGCTGTGCGGCTCATTTCACCCGGAGAGGTGGTCTCGTACCTTCGCGGCCACCGCAGGCCCGGTGAACCCGAGCTTCTCGGCGATGACCGGATCGGGGGCGGAGGCGCCAAAGTGGTCGATCCCGATGATCAGGCCGTCTTCGCCCACCATGCGCTCCCAGCCGAAAGAGGCAGCCGCCTCGATTGCCACCCTGGGGTAAGACCCGAGGGTCTCTGACCGGTACTCGTCACTTTGGGCATCGAACAACTCCCAGCAGGGAAGGCTGACCACCCGGGCCGAGATGTCGTCTTTGGCGAGTTGGTCGGCCGCCTCCAAGGCGACGTGTACTTCGGAGCCGGTAGCGATCAGGGTCACATCGCTTCCATCTCGAACGACATAGCCCCCTTTCGCTACACCTTCCCGGTGGGGCTCGAGCGTCGGCAGATCCTGGCGGGTCAGCACCAGGCCGACCGGGCCGTCGGTCCGGTTGAGGGCTACCTCCCAGGCGGCGACGGTCTCATGCGCGTCGGCGGGCCGGATGACCCACAGATTCGGCATCGCCCGTAAGGAGGCCAGGTGCTCGATCGGCTGATGGGTGGGCCCGTCCTCACCGAGAAAGACCGAGTCGTGGGTCCAAACAAAGATCGAAGGCGCCTCCATGAGCGCCGATAGCCGCACCGCGGGCCGCATGTAGTCGCTGAACACGAAGAAGGTGGCGGCATAGGGGCGCAATCCCCCATGGACGGCCATGCCGTTCACGGCACAAGCCATTGCGTGCTCCCTCACCCCGAAGGGGATGTCACGGGATGTGGGGTGGGCGGACGAGAACCTCGTGGAGGAGTCGATCACGGTCTTTGTCGAGGCAACCAGATCGGCGGCGCCTCCGATGAAACCCGGCACCTTCTCGGCGATTTCGGCGAAAATCTTTCCCGCGGCCGACCTCGTCGCCAGCTTCCCTCCAACCTCGAATTCTGGCCCCTTGATCCTGATCGTCGACGGCGAGTGGAGCGCATCCCAGAGCTTCCGCCTTTCGTCGTCGGCCGATTCCAACCGCTTCTCCCAACGGGCGTGCTCATCTTTGCCCCAGGCCATGGCGCTCTCGAAGAAGTCGTAGACCTCGGGATCGACGTGGAATGAAGAGTCGATCGGGTAGCCCATTGCCTCTTTGGCCAGCTTGGCCTCTTCTTCGCCGAGAGGGTTCCCATGGGCGGCGGCCGTGTCCTGGGCGTGGGGGGCGCCGGCGGCGATGTGGGTGTGGCAGACGACGAGAGAGGGCCGGTC
>CAZRID010000185.1:0-6583 GCA_964600055.1 uncultured Acidimicrobiaceae bacterium | reverse complement strand
CTCGATTGCGGTGATGGGCCCCGCGGTCAACTCACACCAGACCGGCCTCGGCCACCAGCTGTGTGGCCAGGTCGAGGACCTCGGCGAGACCGCTCAGATCGATGTCCGGGGCGTTGATCTCCGATAGCGGCGGCACACCTTCGGGCGGGGCAACACCGTCGATGACCGGGAACTCAAAGGTGTCGGTGGCGAAATAGACCTGGGTACTCTCGGCAAGGAGGAAGTCGACGAACTCCTGCGCTGCATCCGGCCTTTCGGTCTCGGTCATGATCCCGACCCCGGCCGGCATCACCAGGGTGCCGACGTCCCCCGCCGGGATGAAATAGTTCTCGGCGTTTTCTCCCAGACCTTCGGCACGAAGGCGAAGCAAGTAGTAGTGATTTATCAAACCACCCGCGAGCTCGCCGCTGTCGGTGGCCTCGGCGATGGGTGCGTTGCCCTCGAAGTCGACCGGGTCATTGGCCGCAAGAGCTTCCAGCCATTGGCGTGTCCCCTCCTCGCCTCGCTCGAGGATCATGGCGGCGACGAAGGCGAGAAACGATCCGTTGGTGGGCGCCACGCCGAGCTGGCCGGCCCATGCGGGGTCGAGGACGTCATCGATCGTCTGGGGCAGGGGAACGTCGGAGCTGGTGTTGTGCACCAGGACCCTGACCCGGCCCGAGGTGCCTATCCATCGGCCGTCGCTGTCCTGGAATTTGGGATCGACAAGGGCGAGGGTCTCGTCCGGCAGCGCCGACATCATCCCCGTCACCGCGCCCAGTGATGCAGGGTCCTGGGCAAAGAAGACGTCTGCCTCCGTCCCCTCACCTTCCGCCAGCAACGTCGCAGCCAGCTCGTTCGACCCGGCGTAGCGGACCTCGAGCTCGATCCCGGAGTTCGCCTCGAACTCGTCGAAGAGAGGGCCGACCAGGTCTTCGCCCCTTCCCGAGTAGACGACGAGCGGCCCTTCGCCGTCAGAGCCCGCTGAGCCGCCACAGGCGGTCAGAACCAGGCCACCGACCAGAGCAAGTATGAGCAGGCGTTTCAATGGATGACTCCCAGGTCGTTAGTTACCGAACGACGTTGGAATGTATTAGCACTACGACCGTAGTGCAAATTAATTTGCCCCTCCTCAATCGCGACCAACAGGGGGGTCATATACGGACCTGTGGCTCCCAGTTACGGAGGCGCCCGCTAGCTTCCTCCTTCCCGGAGGGACAACTCGGTTTGGCGGCTAGAAACTGTGGGAAATGCAGACGCCGAGATGACGATGATCGATTCGATGGCCCTGGCCGATGACGCAGGGCTTGTCTATGTGAGTGATGACGCGCCCGGATTCCGACGTGTTCGTCGCGGCAAAGGTTTCTCCTACCTGGATCTCGTAGGGATGCCACTCGATGGGCTGGTCAGAGACAGGATCAACGCACTGGCGATACCGCCGGCGTGGAAAGACGTCTGGATTTCGCCCCAACCCTCGGGTCACGTCCTGGCCACGGGCTACGACAGCGCCGGGAGAAAGCAGTACATCTATCACCCCGCCTGGGAGGAGATGAGGGACGAGGCGAAGTTCGAGAGAATGGGTGAATTCGGGCGCCGTCTCGGCAAGTTGCGACGGGACCTCGATGCCGACCTCAGGAAACCGGGCCTCTCGCGTCGCAAGGTGACCGCGCTTTCGATCGCGGTCCTGGATCTCACCTTGATCAGGGTGGGAAACCGCAGGTACGCCGACGAGAACGATGCCTACGGCCTCACCACACTGACTGCGGAGCACGTGGGGGTCGACGGTCTCGAGGTGCAACTGGAGTTCGCCGGAAAGGGTGGCGCCGATCACCAACTGGTGTTCCAGGACCGGCGGCTCGCCGCGCTCATCACGAGTTGCCAGGAGTTGGCAGGTCAAAACCTGTTCAGCTACCCGACACCAGAAGGTGTAACCGCAATCACGTCGACCGACGTCAACACCTATCTGGCCGAGGCGATACCCGGCTCCTTCACAGCCAAGGACTTCCGGACCTGGGGTGCAAGCACGGCGGTTGCAGAGCACCTGGCCAGCGACCCTGGCGACGGAGACGAGGGGGCACAACTGTTGCGTGCCATCGACCTGGCCGCCGAGAGACTGGGGAACACGCGCGAGGTCTGTCGCAGCTCCTACGTTCACCCGTTGATTCCTGAGGCTTTCGAAGATGGAAGGCTCAAGGAGGCTTGGCGTCGCTCTCGTCGAGGGCAGTGGCTGGGCCGCTCCGAGTCGGCGGTCAATCGGTTGATCGCCTCCAAGAGCTCTTGACCGCCGTGGCTGGTGCTGCAACGGCATCTGGTTTGCGGCAGCCAGGGCCGTGGTAAAACCGCCCGTGGTAAAGCACGGTCTGACACTGTCCAGCGAAGAGCATCCTCCACAGAAGTTGGTGGATATAGCCGTTGCCGCGGAGGAGGCAGGGTTCGATTTCGTCTCGATCTCCGATCACTTCCACCCCTGGATCAGCGAACAGGGCCATAGCCCGTTCATCTGGTCGATATTGGGTGCAATCTCCCAGACCACCACCGATCTCGAGGTAGGGGTCGGGGTCAGTTGTCCCACAGTCCGCATTCATCCGGTGATCAGCGCCCATGCCGCAGCAACCGCTACGTGTCTGCTCGAGGGCCGATTCACCTGGGGGTTGGGGACGGGCGAAGCATTGAATGAGCACGTGCTGGGTGACCGGTGGCCCCCAGGTGACGTCCGTGTCGAGATGCTGGAAGAGGCGATTGAGATCATCCGGCTCCTATGGGAAGGCGAGAGCGTGACTCACAGAGGGCGTCATTACACGGTTGAGGACGCCCGGATCTTCGACTTGCCTGCCGAGAAGCCCCCGATCGTCGTCTCTGCCTTTGGAGAAGAAGCGGTCAAGCTCGCCGCCGATCACGGGGATGGCTTGTGGATCACCGGTCTCGAGTCGAAGGTCATCGACTCCTATCGCTCCGAGGGAGGAGATGGTCCGATCTGGACCCAGCTCTCTTTGTGTTGGGATCCCGATTATGAGACGGCCGTTGAGCGAGCTCACCGAGTCTGGCCAAACACCGCATTGCCGGGTCAACTGACACAGGATCTGCGGACGGTTCTACATTTCGAGCAGGCCGTTGAGTTGGTCGATCGTGACGACGTCGAGTCGTCGGTGGCCTGTGGGCCCGATCCCCAGCCGATCATCGATGCGATCGCCGAGGGGGTCGACCTGGGCATCGAGTACATCTATCTCCACCAGATCGGGGACCCGACCGAAGGCTTCATCGACTTCTGGCGCGACGAGATTCGACCCAACGTGTGACCTGGCGAGGGTGGGGTGAGCAGCTTTGAGCACGCTCCGCCAGGACCTTGGCCGTGCGCTGTCGCTCTTGGCCGATCTGATCCAGGCTGACGAGCGACGTCAGTCGTTTCGGGCCAAGGCATATCGGAAGGCGGTGTGGTCCCTCGACGACCTCTCTCCGGACCTCGCAGATCCCCCGGACCTGACGCTGTCGATCCCTGGAATCGGAGCTGGTGTCCTTCGTCTCATCGACGAGTTCCGCTCCAGCGGTCGCATCGGTTTGTTGGACCAGCTTGCGGCGATGTATCCCGAGGATGTGGCCAAGCTGCGACGCCTTCCGCGGATGTCGGCCGCCATGCTGCGCTCATTGAAGGGGGACCTCGGCGTTGACCGCGTGGCCGACCTTCTTGCGGCCATCGAGAGCGAGGCGATCGAGACAGTCAAGGGCGTCGGCCTGGCAACGGGTGAGCGCTGGGCGCAGATCCTCGAGCTATTTCCATCGCCTTCTGCGGTTCCCGCCTATCAGGCCTCTGTCCTTGCCGGGGCACTTGGCCGACATCTGGAACGACACGTCGGCGGACAAACCTGGCCGGCCGGATCGGTTCGTCGAGTCGATGAGTGGGTGACTGAGATCGATCTTGTAGCAGCGGTCGACAACATCGATCAGGCAAGGTCGTTTCTCGAGGGATCATCGGTCGCCTATCCATTGGGTCACCATGATCCGGGCACTGTGCGACTGGCGTTGCACACCGGAGCACTGGCCAATGTTCATTTGGCCATCCCATCCGAGGTTGGTCTTCGACTCTTGACCGCCACGGGCCCACCCGAGCACATCAATGCTCTGCTGCACAGGGCAGGCGACGGAGCCTTGACCGAGGCCGAGGTTTATGACCGGAACGGTCTGGTCTGGATACCGGCACCTGCTCGGGAGCTGCCTCTCGAGATGGCGGCTTCTGTGGTCCAGATCTCAGGTCTCCGTGGCGACCTCCACGTGCACACCGATTGGTCTCCTGACGGGCGGATGAGTCTCCTGGTTGTGTTGGCCGATGTGGTTGAGCGTGGTTACGAATACGTCTTGATCACTGATCACACCCAGGGCCTCCGTTTCGGTGGGCTCGACGAGGCGGCTCTGATCCGTCAGCGAGAGGGGATCGACGAGGCGAAAGCCCGGTTCCCGAACCTTGTCGTTCTCCAGGGTGCGGAGCTGAACCTCGATCGCAATGGCAATCTCGACATCGACGATTCGGGCCTCGAGCTGCTCGATATGGCGGTTGTCGGGCTTCACTCGCACTTTGACCTCGAGCGCACCGAGCAAACGGCCCGGGTCTTGGCTGCTATGGAACACCCTGTGGTTCGGGTGCTGGCCCATCCCACGGGCCGTCGCATCGGAATTCGGCCGGCGGTCGACCTGGACATCGACGCCGTTATCTCGTCGGCAATCGAGCATCAGGTGGCCCTCGAGGTGAACGGCCATCGTGATCGCCTCGATCTCTCGGCTGGACTGGCGGCTCGGGCGGTCGAAGCTGGAGCGTTGCTCGCGGCGAACTCGGATGCCCATCGAATCGGCGAGTTGGGGAATGTCGCCAACTCGGTAGCCACGATGCAGAAGGCCGGTGTAGGACTGGCCTCGGTGATCAATACCCGGCCGGCATCCCTCTTTCTGGATTGGGTGTCGCGAACCGGGCCTGCCTCGAGGTGATTCAGCCGGAGCGAGCCCGGTCGGCTTCTAGATGACGACCCCTGCGTGAAGGTGGGCGTTTTCCGTTTGACCGGGCACTCATCCACGATTCCAGCTCTGCGAGAGGTGAGAGCCCGTCTTCGTGGTGCCAGAGCACTCGTTCGCTGGGTGGCCGCGGAGCGGGCTCAGTCTGTGCCTGAACCAGGGCCGGGGCGTGACCCGCCATTACCACTCGAGCCACGTCTGCCGATTTGTCGTCAGTAGTGCTCACCTCGACCGTCAATGCACCGAGCGGGTCACCCAGAAGCCGGTCATGCCAGTGTGGCGGGCTGGCTGCGGTCAGGGCGCTGGCGAGCGAGCCCGATATTGCTCCAACAGCTGCTCCGATCAGCCCGTAAGTCGTCCACCGGCCCGGAGAGGCCCAGAGCCATGCACTGGCAGAGGCGACCAAACCCAGGGCAAGGCTGCTGAGAATCGCCACCAGCAACGGATGATCGAGGAATCGGTCGCGGTCGTCGTGGGGCATGGCCACCGGCCACGGATTCATGAGCGTGATGTCTGCCGAGCTCATGCCTGCCTTCACCAGATCCCCGACCACCGTCAGGGCCACCGACACATCGGTATAGGCCGCGGCGATCTTGCGCACGGCCTCATCTGTGTCCTGGCGTTGTCGTATATCGATAGACATGGGGATTTCCTGACCTCAGACTCCCACTTACCCGCCAAATGTTGGTGGCAAACGGGAGAAGCGGTCATAGGGGTCGTGCAGGGCCGGTCCCCGGAAAGGCGCTGGTCGTCCTTCGGGACAATCTCGTGAAGCCCCGATGTGCCCCCTTCTTGCGTCGGGAGGCCGCCTGGAGGCCCAGGTCGGGCAGGGCAAACCGGTCGTCGACGTCGATGTGGACAGTGGTCATCGGGTATTCCCAACCGGGTCGAACGTCGGCGGCTGCCCGTCGCCACAACAGTCGCCTTCGGCCCGCATGAACAGTTCCGGCAACGGGTCGTCGTCGCAACTGACGTGAGGCAAGTGCAGCCCGGGACAACGAGACAACCCGTCCCGAGAGAACGGCTCGCCGGGCCCAGCCCCGTACCGGATCCAGGAAGTAGACCAACGATGCGCCGAGGGCCGCGCCCTACATGGTGTTGAACTTCACGGTGTTGATCTCACAGAGGGCCACCCTCGGTGAAGGGATCGGAGCCCACCGGGCTCGCCTGGCACTCGGCGTGCCCGCATCCACAGAACGGGCCGGTGTGAGTCCCCAGCCCGCACGATTCACTGCAGAATTGCCCGACCTCGACTACCCGACAGGTACAGGGCTCATGCGAGCACTCCATGTGTTTGCCTCCTGCTTGGGGCCGGTCAGATACCCGTTACCGGTGCCTGCAAAACCTGAGATGCGTGAATCGCTCCGCCCCACAGGCGGTCCGACCTCAAGGTTTCCAGATCGCGGTGGCCTCCACATTGGGGAAGGGAGCCGGCTCGATACTCGACAGTGGCGTGACGGTCACGAAGTTCTTGGCACAGAGTGCCGTGTCGCTTGCAGGGTCGGCGCCCGCAGAAGACGATCCGACCACAAACTGCAGCTTGCGATCCTGGACGTCGGCATTGGCCACCCGGAAGTAACCGAACTCGTCGAGATCGGCCCAGTGG
>CAZRID010000184.1:0-6604 GCA_964600055.1 uncultured Acidimicrobiaceae bacterium | reverse complement strand
TCATGCGACCGTTTGCGGTGGACAGCCCTGCTGGGGGTCTCGATGGGGTTCCACCCGGGGAGGACAAGTTTCGTTTGTGCCAGTGTCAGTTTGCTTGCAGGGGTCGAGAACCGATGGGTATGGTAAACCCAACAATCGTTTGCGATCCGTTCGAGTTCCAGTGGGCGTATAGATGACAAACGGTCCTGAGGAGGAGGAAACATGCGAAATAGAAGCGTTAGTTCTCCGAGAATCCTGATCTTGCTGCTGGCCCTGGTGCTGGCGGCTTGCACGAGTGCCGAGCCGACCGACACCACCGTCGGGGGGGACACGACCACCACCGCCGGTGATGCGGAGACAACTGCACCAGCGGAAACGACCAGTCCTCCCGAGGGTGGGGTCAGCAACCCTGGGCTCTATGTCCACGCAGCCGACGATGAGCCGGTCAGTCTTGACCCGGCGCAGGTGTCGGCAGGTGAAGCAGGAGAAACTGTCATTCTCCAGGTCTATGAGCGTCTGGTTGAGATCGGACCCGGCGGTCCCGAGTTGGAGCCGGCGATCTCCACAGAGGTGCCCACGATCGAGAACGGATTGATCTCCGAAGACGGGCTGACCTACACGTTCCCCATCAGGGAAGGGGTCGTCTTCCACGACGGCACCACCCTTGATGCCAATGATGTCAAGTTCTCCTGGGACCGGGCGCTGGAATTGGATCTGCCGGAAGGCAACTCCAGCATTATTTCTGACCTGGTAGCCAGCACCGCCGTAGATGGCAATAACTTCGTCGTCACCCTCATCGAGCGCAACGCGGCTTTCCTCAACTCGGTTGTCACGGCTGCGGTCGCCTCGATCATGAGCGATGAGTCGGTGGAGGCCAACGGTGGTGTTGTCGCCGGTCAGCCCAGTGAGTTCTTTGCGGGCAATATGATCGGAACTGGCCCTTACAGCTTCCTTGAATGGAACCGGGGCGAGAATCTCCGCCTCGAGGTGTTCGACGGTTACTGGGGGACACCGGCCAACCTGGACGTGCGGATCGACCAGGTCGCCGACTCCGACGTGCGGGCTCTCGGACTTCAGGCCGGGGACTATGACTCGATCGAAACCGACCCCACTTTCATCGGCGACCTGGAGGGCGCGGAGGGCGTCACCATCTTCTCCGGGGACTTCCTGCTGGAGCCGGTGCACATTGGACTCAATATGAGGATCGATGAGAGCCTGCTTCCACCCGAAGACACCATCCCGGCGGATTTCTTTCACGATCCCAGGGTCCGCCAAGCCTTCAACTTCGCATTCGACTATCAGGCCTTCATCGACGGCGCTTTGGCAGGATTGGGTGGGGTGGTTCCCCACTACCTGCCCCAGGGAATGCTCGGTTATGACGAGTCCTTGCCCGCCTATGAGCAGGATCTGGCACAGGCCGAGGCCCTGTTCCGCGAGACGGGATGGTGGGACGAGGGTTTCACCCTTACCGTGATTGCCGAGGAAGGCGGGGTTTTCGAGGTGGCTGGTCTGGTCTTGCGCGACTCGATGGCCGCTCTCAACCCGGCTTTTGACATCCGGGTTCTTGCCCAGGTCGAGGTGCAGTTCGACGAGGCGCATGTCGAGGATCCCCTGCATTACGCCGCCTGGATAAAGAATGCCGATCCCTTCGCTGACCCCGCCGCCTTGTTCGCGGCCTACATTCACCCCGATGGGGAGTGGGGTTCGGTTCATGGATTCCGGAGTGCGTATCAGGATGCGGACCTCATCGCTTCCCTGGTAGACGAAGCGGCAGTCGAACTCGACACCGATCGGCGGGTAGAGATATATCAGGAGCTGGCGGGAATCCTTTATGAGGATCCAGTGTGGATCATCGCCGGCAATGAGCGAGCTCTGATGGCGCACCGCGACTGGGTGCAGAACTTCCAGATGAACCCTCTCTGGCCCCGGCCAAGCTTGAAGTTCGCACTGTTTGACAAGTAGAGAACTAAGGCGCAGAGCGTTACCTAAACCACACTCCAATGCAGGTACGCGACTACATAATTCGGCGGCTTCTCATCCTCCCTATCATCGTGATCGGGACGTCGATGATCGTCTTCACGCTGTCCCGGGTGGGTGGGTCTCCGATCGGTATCTACCTCGAGCACGAAATGACCCAGGAAGAGGTGGCCCAGCTCGAAGAGAGGTTCGGACTCAACGAGCCCTTGCCGGTCCAGTACTTCGCCTGGGTGAGAGGGGTTGTGCAGGGCGATCTCGGCTGGTCGGGCGTGGCCGCTGCTCCAGTCATGGACGTTCTCCCCTCCCGGCTGGGCGCCACTCTGGAACTCTCGGTAGCCGCCGCCATAGTGGCGGTCAGCGCCGGTATAGCCTTGGGTACCTTCGCCGGCGCTCGCCGCAACCGGCTGCCCGACCACATAACCAGGGTGGTCGCCATCAGCGGCGCAAGCATGCCCATCTTCTGGTTTGCCATCGTCCTGTTGATTGTGTTCTGGGTGAACCTCGGATGGTTTCCGATCGGGCGATCAGACCCCGAGATCTTTGGTCGAATCGCCCATCCCACGGGGCTCTATACCGTTGACGCCCTGTTGGCAGGAGACCTCCTGGCCTTTCGGGACGCGGTCTGGCACCTCGTACTCCCGGCTCTCACTCTGGGCTACGGTGCTACCGCCTTGATCGCCCGAATGATGCGATCTTCGATGGTGGAGGAACTCAATGAGGACTATGTGGACGCCGCCCGGGCCAAAGGCCTCCCCGAGCGTCTGGTCTTACGTCGCCACGCCCGTCGCAACGCCCTGATCCCCACCGTCACGATCATCGGGCTTAGCTTCGGCTTTCTCCTCCAGGGGACGGTCGTAGTCGAGATCATCTATCGCTGGCCGGGAATCGGCCGCTGGATGGCCGACGCAGTGCTCCAGGGCGACCAGGCCACCATCATGGCTTATGTCCTTTTCACCAGTTTTCTGTTCCTGTTTGTCAACCTGATCGTCGACGTTACGTACGCTTACCTCGATCGCCGCGTCGTTTTGGGAGCCTGATTCATGGCCGATATCACCATCCAACCCGGGATCCCGCTTGCTTCCTCCAGCCCGGTGATCGTTCGGCTACGACGGCTGGCCGAGGTCACCCGAGAGGTCATGCGCAACCCCACCACCGTGATGGGCGTCATCATCATCGTGGCCCTGATCGGCATGGCGCTCTTTGCGCCGGTGATCACGGAACCTAACCAGCCCGACGCCTATCAGATGCCCAGGGATTGGCTGGCGCTCAACGAACCGCCCGGGACCCCCGGTCATCTTTTGGGGACGACCTCTACCGGTGGCGACGTTCTCTACGGCGTAGTTTGGGGATCTCGCATCTCGCTTCAGATGTCGCTGATCGTGGTCTCAATCACGGTAACGGTCGGAGTGATTATGGGCAGCCTCGCCGGATTCATCGGCGGCAAGATCGACGAGATCCTGATGCGAGTCGTCGATGTGCTCCTCGCCATCCCCGAACTGATCTTTGCTCTCGCTATCGCCGCAGTGCTCGGTCCATCGTTTGGCAACATTATCTTTGCGTTGTCGGTCGTGTTCTGGGTCAAGTACGCCCGGATCATCCGGGGCCAGATCATCCATGTCAAGCAGAATGACTACGTCGATGCGGCCCGCGCAATTGGCGACTCCAAGATGCGGATCTACCTCAAGGACATCCTCCCGAACGCGATCACTCCGGTCGTGGTTCAGGCCACTATGGATATGGGTCACATCGTCCTGGTAGGCGCAACCCTTTCGTTCATCGGACTGGCCGAGGCGGGTTTGGCCGAATGGGGCACGCTGGTCAGCGATGGGCAGGCCGGGATCTCGGCCGGCCGCTGGTGGGCTTCGACCTTCCCGGGGGCGATGGTGTTCCTCTGGGCTCTGGCCTTCAACCTCGTGGGTGATGGGATGCGCGACGCGCTTGATCCGCGGACCGAAAGCCGGTGACCGCGCCCGCTCCGACAGTTGTAAGTCCCCGGGGAGCGAGGCTGGTGGCCTCGGTCGAAGATTTGAAGGTCCATTTCCAGACCAAGGCCGGCATCGTCCATGCCGTCGATGGGGTCTCGTTCACCATCGAGGACGGTGAGACCTTGGGTCTGGTAGGAGAGACCGGCTGTGGCAAGAGTGTTACTGCTCGGTCGTTCTTAGGGCTGATCGCCTCGCCCCCGGGCATCTGGGCCGGTGGCAGGATCAACTTCTGGTCCCGCGAGGCAAGGGCTGAAGGGACCGGGCCGATAGACCTCCTGTCGTTGTCGGCGGCGCGGATGAACAAGATCCGCGGCAACCGCATCGCCATGATCTTCCAGGATCCTGGCAAGGCTCTCAACCCTGCCATGTCGATCAGGGAGCAAATTGCCGAGGTGTTCTATCAGCATCGGGCCGCCGAATTGTTGGAAGGATTCGGTGGCCGGGCACCGGCGTCGGTCCGCCGGGCTGCTCACCAATCTGCCACTGGCTTCGAAAGGCTGCTGATGAAGGTCCCGCCCTGGCGAGCGGCGGGCCTGAAACTCCGGGCCAAGGTGGACTCTCTGGTGGGCGAGGCGCTGGCCGAGACTCAGATACCCAATCCGAAGAAGGTGATGGCGAGCTACCCGCACGAGCTCTCGGGCGGGATGAAACAGCGGGTGATGATCGCCCAGGCTCTCGCATGTAACCCTGATCTTCTCATAGCCGACGAACCCACCACGGCCCTCGACGTCACCATCCAGGCTCGCATCCTCGAGTTGATCCGCGAACTCCAGCAACGTCGTCAGGCATCGGTTCTTTACATCAGCCATGATCTCTCCCTCGTCAGGCGTATTTGCGATCGGGTGGCCGTCATGTATGCGGGCCGAATCGGAGAGATCGGTCGCACCGATGCCGTGTTCCACGATCCGCTTCACCCCTACACGAGAGGATTGATGGCGGCAGTCCCATCGGCGACCCATCCTCGGGGGAGGCTGGCCGCGATCGAAGGAACCGTTCCCGAGCTGATAGATCCGTCTCCTGCTTGCCGTTTCCACACTCGTTGTGCATTCGCGGCAGAGATATGCACCAAGGTCGATCCGCCGCTCAGGTCGTCTGGCGACGCTGGTCAGAGAGTGGCGTGCTTCGCCTACGAAGACCCGGCAACCTATGGAGTCGATTCGTCTTCGATGCCCACATTCGAGCGGGTGCGAAGATGACCGCCCTCTCCCGGACCGATGTCTCCCCGGCCGAGCAGCCCTCTGGGGCACCTGTGATAACCGCGTGCCAGGTTCGCAAGTACTTTCCGATTCGGGACGGGGTCCTGCAACGGGTCGTCGGGCATGTTCGGGCAGTGGACGGTGTCAGCTTCGAAGTTCGCCATGGAGCGACGCTGGGCCTGGTCGGGGAGAGCGGCTGTGGCAAGACCACCCTGGGCCGTTGCATCGCCGGGCTGTCGGACCCCAGCGCCGGTGGTGTCTATTTCAAATTGCCGGAGGAGTCACGGCTCCGAGTCGAGGCTCTGCTGGGCCGGGGCGATCGTCTCAGCGACGAAGAGGGGTCCGAACTCGCTGCGATCGACCGCCGCTACCGCATCGATCGCATGGAGGGCGAGGCCTGGCGGGACTACCGACGCAACTGCCAGATCGTCTTTCAGGATGCCTTCAGCTCGCTCAACCCCCGCCATCTCGTCCAGGAGATCGTCGGGCGCCCGCTGCGCGTCTGGCACGAAGCCACGGGAGCCGCGTTGAACGGGAAGGTCGTTGATCTCCTCGAAAGCGTGGGGATGGGCCGCCAGCACCTGCTCCGTTACCCCCACCAGTTTTCCGGCGGACAACGTCAGCGCATCTCGATCGCCCGGGCGTTGGCCTTGAACCCCGAGTTCGTGGTGCTCGATGAGCCCACCAGCGCCCTCGACGTCTCCGTCCAGGCACAGATCCTCAACCTGCTCCATGAGCTGCAACTGCAGCGCGGGCTGACCTATCTGTTCATATCGCACGACCTGGGGGTGGTCCGCCACATGAGCGATCAAATCGTTGTCATGTACTTGGGCGAAGTGGTCGAAGCCGGCCCATCGCAGCAGGTTTTCGAGGCGCCGCTACATCCCTATACCGAGGCCCTGCTCAAATCCAACGCGGATCTGGAGGGTGGAACCGGTGAGATGAAGGGTCTGGAGGGCTCAGTGCCCGACCCGGCCAACCCGCCGGAAGGATGCCGCTTCCACACTCGTTGTCCGGTTTCCACTCCTCGATGCGGGTGGGAGATCGACGATGCCGTGCTCTGGCTCGACGACCATCACGCCGTGGGGGAACGCCTGGTTGGCGTCAAACGCGAGTCGGCCTTCGCCGCCGAGCTGGCATTTGACAATGAGCAAGCAGCAGCGGCATCAGCATTGGCCATCAGATCAGCCGGGGCACCGGCGCCGTTGAAGGCCGCCCTGTCCGAAGTACGGGTTGATTCCACCAAACTGCTGCTTCGTTTCCAGGAAGTCGATCCGGTGACCCTGGCCGAGGTCTCCCCCGGTCGCACGACCTCGTGCATCCTCCGCACCGGCCGGTGAATGCTCTGGGATGCCCGGCCCTAGCCCGGTACGGGGCCGGT
Source organism: uncultured Acidimicrobiaceae bacterium (assembly GCA_964600055.1). Taxonomy (GTDB): domain Bacteria; phylum Actinomycetota; class Acidimicrobiia; order Spongiisociales; family ZC4RG35; genus JARDZU01. Next base: position 86 of record CAZRID010000184.1, on the reverse strand, counting down.
TGAGCGCCGCACCATCAGCGACGGCGCCAGACGGATCGAGACCGGGCTGGCGCCCTTGGGGTTTTCGAGAATGTCGAGCATTAGGT
>CAZRID010000183.1:0-6651 GCA_964600055.1 uncultured Acidimicrobiaceae bacterium | reverse complement strand
GAAACATGTTGTGGTCGAGGGACAGGGCGTCGATCAACTCCGGCGCCCACTGGCCGCTCCGGACATCCATCAATCCGGTCGTGGAGGCATTTGATCGCTCGGCGCCCTCGGATCCCCCGAGCTCGGTGACGAGGAGATCGGGCAGCAGCAACAGCCGTGCCGCCTGTTCGAGTTCGCCCTGCTCGTGTGCGGCAAGTTGGAAGATGGTGTTGAACGCCATCATCTGGATGCCCGTGACTTCGTAGAGATGCTCGGCACCGATGTCATCGGCCGTCTCTTGCCACTTCTCGGTGCGCGGGTCCCGATATGAATAAGGCGGGCCGACTAATTCACCGTGCCGGTCGATCAGCCCGTAGTCCACTCCCCACCCGTCGATTCCGATTGACGCCACCGGACCGGTCGCCATCCCACGCTCCAGGCCTATCTCTACCTCGGCCACGAGTTGTTGCCAGTTCCAGCGCAGCGAGCCGTCCGTCGCCCGCACTGGTGCGTGGGGCCACCTATGAACCACATCTACCTCTGGGGTGTCGGCATCGAGATCGACTGCGGCCACCCGAACCGAGGTCGCTCCGAGATCGACTGCGAGGACTCGAGCCGATGAGGTCACAATCCGGTGGCGACTGAGACGAGCCCTCGTTCTTCGATCATCGCAGCTCGATAGCCCACCGACCGATAGGCATCGAGCGGGGCGATCGCACCGCCGCCGCGACGACGGGCTTCGGCGACCAGTGGCCGCACGTCGGTGCGGAAGGCATCCTGGAGCGTCTGCTGAGCCAAGGCTGCGTCGTTCGCATCTTGGGCCGTCCGAAGTGCGAGCCGATCGACGATGAGAGCTTGGGCGTAGGCGATTGACACCGCCTCGGTCGACTGAATCAGGTCTTCGAGGGGATCCTTGATGTTGTGGCTCTGATCGATCATGTAGGCCAGCGAGGGAAGACGCCCGTCACCGGCACGTAGCAACTCGCAAAAGATCAAAAAGAGTTGGAAGGGTTTGATCGAACCTGTTGTCAGGTCATCGTCTCCGTACTTGGAGTCGTTGAAATGAAACCCGCCGAGACGATCGACCATTGCCAGCCGGCTCACTATTTGCTCGATGTTGGCGTTGGGCAGGTGATGTCCGAGATCTACCAGACACGACGCCCTGGGACCGGCGGCCTGGGCCAGGAGGAGGGACGACCCCCAGTCGTTGTTTACCGTGGCGTAGAAGGCCGGCTCGTACGGCTTGTGCTCGGTGTACATCTGCCAGCCGTCGGGCAGATGGTCGTGGATCGACTTCAGCCCCTCGGCGACGCGTTCGAACTGAGCCCGAAGATCGGCCTGCCCGGGATGATTTATCCCGTCGGCCAGCCAGACCGTGAGTGCCTGGGACCCGAGGCGGACACCGAGGTCGATCACGTATCTGTTGTGGTCGACAGCAACCTCGCGAACTGCCGGGTCCGAGTGGGCAAGGCTCCCGAACTTGTAGGACAGCTTCCCGTCGTCGGTCGTCGACGGGTTGTCCTGGAAGGTGTTCGAGTTCATGGCGTCGAACTCGATGGTTCGGTCTGACGCATACTCCCGGAGACCTTCGGGATCGTCGGGATCGTCCCATGGGACGTGAAGCGAGATCGACCGGTTGCTCGCGGTCAACGCGTTCAGAGTCGCCACGTCGTCGATCTTCTCTTCGGTGGTCCGTGGCTCGCCCCCGATGGGAAACCTGCCGAATCGGGTGCCGCCGGTGCCAACCGCCCAGGAGGGAGCGGCGACCGAGAACGCGGTGAGTGCAGCGATCACTTGTTCGGCCGATGTCGGGCCTTGGCGATCGAGTTGGCCTGCAATGTGCTCGAGGTCCGGCTGCAGCAAAGGCTCCAACTCGACATTCAGTCGGGCGATTCGTTCCTGGCCGATCATGGGGCTTCTCCTCGTTCGTTCATCGCAGGAATGCCGGCACCACGCCACTGTCTACCGGGATGATCAGACCGGTTGTCTGGCTCAACGCTCCCCCGACCAGGGCCAAGGCCGCGTTTGCCACGTGCTCGGGAAGTACCTCCTGCTTGAGAAGGGTCCTTCGCGCGTAGAATTGACCCAACTCCTCTTCGGGCACGCCGTAGACCTTGGCCCGATCGGCGCCCCATCCCCCGGCGAAGATCCCGGAACCTTGGACCACGCCATCGGGGTTGATCCCGTTGACACGTATGCCGTGCTCCCCGAGCTCGGCGGCGAGAAGCCGAACCTGGTGGGCCTGGCTGGCTTTGGCCGAACCGTAGGCCAGATTGTTGGGGCCTGCCACCACCGCGTTCTTGCTCACCACATAGACGATGTCACCGCCCCTTTCCTGGGCAATCATGGCCTCTGCGGCATGCTTGGCCACGAGAAACGAGCCCTTGGCCATGACGTCGTGCTGTATATCCCAGTCCTCCTCCGTCGTCTCTCGAAGACTCTTGGAAAGCGACAGACCTGCGTTGTTCACGACGATGTCGACACCGCCGTAGGTGAGGAGGGCAGCGTCGATAGCGGCCTTGACAGCAGCTTCGTTGGTGACATCGGCCTGCAGGGCCAAGGCTGCGTCAGGCGATCCGATCTGATCCGCGGTTTCTCGCGCCGACTCATCGTTCAGGTCGGCCACGACCACAACCGCTCCTGCTTCGCTGAACCTGAGAGCTATGGCGCGGCCGATACCGGACCCTGCGCCGGTCACCAATGCGACCTTGCCGGTCAACGGCTTCGGCATCGGTCGGCGTCGAAGCTTCATCTCCTCGAGCATCCAGTACTCGACCCTGAACTTCTCCTCCTCCGCAACCGGGCGGTAGGTCGAAATTGCCTCAGCTCCCCGGATCACGTTGATCGCGTTGATGTAGAACTCCCCGGCCACACGAGCCGTCTGGCTGTCAGAACCAAAGCTGAACATCCCGACGCCGGGAATCAGAAAGATCGCCGGATCTGCTCCCCGCATCGCTGGTGTCTGCTCGTCGGCATACCGCTCGTAATACTCCCGGTACTCCTGTCTGTATTCGCGATGAAGCTCCCGTAGCCGCTCGACCCGCTCCTCGAATGGCGCCGACGGCGGCAGGTCGAGCAGCAGGGGCCGGATCTTGGTTCGTATGAAATGATCCGGACACGAAGTGCCGAGTGGGATGACGAGGGGCGCGGCAACGCTGCCGATGAAGTCGAGGACGAGGTCGTCGTCGAACCAACGCCCGATCACCGGCCCATCAGTGGCGGCCAACCCCCTGATCACCGGGGCGAGCTCCGCCGCCTGTGCCCTTCGTGCCTCGACCGGAAGTGGACCGAAGCCTGGACGAGTCGGGCCAAGTGGCTCGGGCCTTCCCTCCCGCTCGATAAAGTCGGCCGCCCGTCCGATTATCTCCAGTGTCACCTGCTCACAGGCTTCGGACGTTTCGGCCCAGGTCGTCAGCCCGTGGCCGCCCATCACAACGCCTTTGAGACCGGGCTGCTCGCTCCTCAATCGCTCGATCTCCAGGGCGAGCTCGAAACCGGGACGTCGCCAGGGCACCCACGACACATCGTCGCCAAAGCAGCGTTTGGTCAGATCTTCGCCGTCGGCGGCCGCGGCAATGGCGATGACCGGGTCGGGGTGGAGATGGTCGACATGTGGGGCGTCGATGAGGCCGTGCATCGAGGTGTCGATGCTGGGGGCAGCCCCGGGTGGGCCGAAGACGCAGTAGTCGAGCAATTGGTGGATCTCGTCCTCATGGTCCTCGCCTCGATAGACGTCGCGGAGACGACGAACGCTGTCAAGTCTGAGCACCGAAAGACCCACCGGGGTGAGGGTCCCCAGGTCGCCACCGGAGCCCTTCACCCACATCACATCTATCTCGTCACCAGAGGTTGGGTCGACGAGCGAGCCTTTGGCCGAGGTGTTGCCACCCCCGTAGTTGGTGTTCCTTCGATCTGACCCCAGCCGATTGGAGCGATCGACCAGCTGGGTGACTATCGGGAGAGGCCCTATGGCGCTCATCGAAGCCATTCCCTCCTCGAGGGGAATTGGAGTGTGCGCTTTCGCGTTAGATTTTCCATAACTTTACACCGATATTGGGGCAGGCCAATGCGGTCTGCCCGGGCCCACCACCGGGCCCGGGCATGACCCGCACCTCAGGTGCCGGGGTTCTCCGCGTTGTACACGCTGAAGGGGCCCATCAGCACCCGCAGCCCGGCCTCACGCGTCGGATCTGTGGTGATCTCGTACTCACCCATCCGACCAGCGACGAAGGCCGTGCCGTCGGCAGCTTCGATCTGCTCGGTGGCGAGCCCGTATGCCACGTAGTAGGCGAGATAGCCGAGATCGACGAAGCTCCAGAGCGCGAACTCAGGGGCGCATCCACTCTCGACATACTCGGCCATCTCGTCAGGCAAGCCGAGACCCGAGACTTTGACCTGGTCACACAGGCCTTCTTGGGTCATTGCCTGTGCCGCGGCGACGATCCCGACCGTGGTCGGCGCCATGATCAGCGCCAGGTCCGGATGGGAGTCCACCAAGGCCAACGCCTGAGTCACGGAATCCTCGGCCACGTCGTTGCCGTAGACGGTGTCAACCAGCTCGAGACTGGCGTAATCCGGGCCTGCGATGACTTCCTCCATCGCAGCGATCCAGGCGTTCTGATTGGCCGCTTCGGGTGTGGCAGAAAGGATGGCGAACTGCCCGCCGTCCTCTCCAAGGATGCGGAGCGCCATGTCGGCCATCACCTTGCCCGTCTCGTCGAAGTCGACCTGAGCCACGAACACGCTCTCGCCTTCCGCCGAGGGGATCGGCGAGTCCCAGCTCACGACCGGGATGCCGGCATCGGCAGCCGCCTGCGCAGACGGCGCCAACTCATCGCCGGCGTTGTTCGAGATCATGATCGCGTCGACGCCCTGCGTCACCGCGTTGGTCATGAACTCGATCTGCCCGGTCGCATCACCACAGTCGGCGGGTCCGACAAACTCGGCGGGATCCGACCCGAGCTCGGCGGCTGCTTCCTCTGCACCCTCATTCGCCTGCGGGAACACCGGGATGTTGGTGCATTTCGGTAAGAATGTCGCCGAGATCGACCCGTCACCCGCGATCGTCACTGCCTCGCCGGCTGCGCCCTCCGTGGTAGTGGTGTCACCGGCTGTCGTGGTCGTATCTGCAACGGTGGTCGTGGGCTCGCCTGCGGTGGTCGTGGGCTCGCCCGCGGTCGTTGTGGTGGTGGTATCACCCCCGCAGGCGGCGACCACCAACGCCAGGGCCAGAATCAGGCCCATGGCCCGGATTGGTCGTTTCATTGCTAGCACTATCTCTTCCTCCTCTTGTGTGAGATTGCCTCTATTGCTCTCTTCATCGAATGTCTCGTCATACCTCCGTTTCCGTTGTTCGTCAGGGGGGCCCAAGGGCAACCGCCTTGTTCGGCGGGCGCCGAGCGCCAAGCCTGTGGGCAAGATTCGGGACCAGGACCGACCCGATGAGCAGTAGACCGATGACCCCGGTCTGGGTGATTCCGTCCACGTTGGCCAGTCCCAAACCGTTTCGGATGTTGAGAACGGTGAACACGGCGAGGATGACCCCCAGCATCGACCCAGATCCCCCAAAGATGCTCACTCCGCCGAGCAGGACCATGGTGATGATGTCCAGCTCGAAGAACTCGCCGAGGCTGCCTCGTACCGATCCGAGACGTGCGGCGAACAGAATCCCCGCCAGACCAGCTACCAGGCCGGACGCCACGAACAGCCGGAGTTTCAACCCGCCCACCTCGATCCCGGAGAACCTCGCCACCTCGGCGTTGTTGCCGATCACATAGACCTTTCTGCCGAATGCGCCACGTTCGAGGAGGACCCAGGCCGCAGCGATTCCGACGAAGAAGATGATCAGGGCCACCGGAAATGGGCCGAGAAGGGTCTGCTGCCCGAGTTGATCGAACCAGTCGGGAAAGCCGCCGACCGAACGATCCTCGAGCAGCACCCTCGCCGCACCGCGAAAACCGATCAGGCCGGCAAGGGTCACCACCAGTGAGGGCAAACCAAACCGGGTCACCACCAACCCTTGGAACAGGCCCGCAATGGCGCCCGCGAGGAGGCCGATCAGGATCGCAAGGACGAAAGGAACCTCCCCACCGGCATGAAGCGTGGCCATCACAGCGGCGGAGAACCCCATCACCGAGGCCACGGAGAGGTCAATCTCGCCGTTGATGATCACGAAGGCCATGACGACGACGACGATGATCTTCTCGATCGACAGCCAGAACAGATTGATGAAGTTTCCGACACCGAGGTAGAACGGAGAGAGGGCGGCATTGACGACGATCGTCGCCAACAGGACAACGAAGAGCACTGCCTCCCACCGGTGATTGGCCGCCCATTCACGCATCGGCGGTCCCTCCTCCACCTGCAATCCGGGCCATGCCCACGGCTGTCGGTGAGCTGTCCTCCATCGCCCGGCGCGCCTCTGCGGACCAGCGCCGGTTGAAGCGCCGGTGGAGCGTCGTGTCGAGGATCACCGCCCCCAGGATCAGGATCCCGAGAAATGCGTCGCGCCAGAATTCGCTGACCTCCGGCACACGCACCAGGCTGAGTTTCAGAGTGTCGATGAGCACGGCGCCGAGAAAGGCCCCCACCATCGTGCCCGATCCACCGAGGATGCTCACCCCGCCGACAACTGCGGCTGCCACCGATTCCAGCTCGAGCCCGGCGCCGGCC
>CAZRID010000182.1:0-6700 GCA_964600055.1 uncultured Acidimicrobiaceae bacterium | reverse complement strand
GGTGTCGCCGAGTCATTCGGCGTCGCTGGCAAGGACGCAGGACGAAGGCGCACCCTGTTCGTGCCTCGAGGACGAGGACGCGGTCCAGCGGCGTCGAGGGCCGGCGAGACGCGCAGCTATTTGGGCGACGGGCCACTAGGTACTTGACAAATGGTCGGCAAATCCCGACCATACGGGAATGGCCGACCATAGGGCACCCGACTACGAGCTGGAAGAGACACTCACCGTCGAGACCCCGGGGCAGTTCCGCGCCCTCTTCGAGGACACCCGACGTCAGATCGTCAACCTGTTGTTGGAGCGGGCCGCCACCATCTCCGAGTTGGGCGTGACACTGGGCATTCCAAAGGGGACCATCGGGCATCACGTCGGAGTCCTGGAGGAAACAGGTCTCATCCATGTGGTCAGGACCAAGAAGGTGAGGGCGATCGAGGCCAAGTACTACGGGCGCACGGCTCGCACCTACATCCTCACCTCGAAGATCGAAAGTGGCACCCGGATGTCACCGGACTTCTTCCTCACCAGTGCAGCGACGGAGTACTCCGAAGCTTCAGACTCCTATTCCGACGCCGAGGAGAGCCCGATCATGAGCACCTTGCGCTACGTGCGCATTCCCGACGACCGAGCCTCCGAATGGCTGCTCCGCCTCGGCGAGATGACCCAGGAATTCGTCTCGGAGACCCGGGGCGGTGAAACCACCTACGGGATGCTGGTCGCCTTCTATCCGACCAAGAGGCCGCACCTTCCCGACCCCGAGACACAGGGATGAGCAAGCCCCTCGGCGCCAACTACTGGAAGCTGTGGATTGCCTCGGTGGTCTCCAACTTCGGAGACGGGATGGGGATCGTGGCCTACCCCTGGCTGGCCTCGGCGGTGACCCGCGACCCGCTCCACATCGCCCTGGTGGCCGTGGCCACCCGGCTCCCGTGGCTCATCTTCAGCCTCCCCGCCGGAGTCATCACCGACCGTGTCGACCGCAGGAGTCTGGTGGGGTGGATGGACGTCCTCCGTTTTGTCTTCACGCTGGGAATCGCTCTGGTGGTGATTGCAGCCGAAGGCCAGCTTTCGTCCCCTGATGCGATCGCCTCCGGGGCCGCCTCGCTCCCCGAGAACGCCACCTTCCTGCTGGTGATGATCTACGTCGCCGCCATCCTGCTTGGAACCGCCGAAGTCCTTCGAGACAACGCGGCGCAGACTCTCATGCCCGCCATAGTCGACGAGGACAATCTGGAGAAGGCCAACGGAAGGCTCTGGGGGGCGGAGTTGGTCATGAACTCCTTCGCCGGCCCCCCGATCAGCGGGTTCCTGCTGGCAGTCGCATTCTCACTGCCCTTCTTCGTCGATGCCGGGACTTTTGCCGTCTCAGCCGCGCTGATCTTCGCCATCAGTGGCCAATTCCGGGCGAGGAAGACACCCGCGGAGCTGGCTCGGGAGACCGAAGCCAGGCCTTCGTTCTGGGACGAGATGAAGGAGGGCGTTCGCTGGCTCTGGGGCCACGAGTTGTTCCGGCCGATGGCGATCGCGCTTGGTGTGATGAACGGGATGTTCTCCCTGGCCGCCGCCACCAGCGTCCTCTTCGCCCAGGAGATCCTCGAGTTGGATGCCGCCGGCTTCGGCGCATTGATGACCGCATTCGCGGCCGGTGGCGTTCTCGGGTCGTTCGTCGCGTCGAACATCTCGAAGCGAATCGGACAGGGAGCCTCGCTGTTCACAGCCATCCTCGTCTTTTCCCTGACCCTGCTGGTCACCGGGCTCACGTCGTCGGCCTGGGTGGTGTGGGCGGTGTCCGCCATCGGCACATTCTTCGTCGCGCTGTGGAACGTGATCACGGTGTCACTGCGTCAGGCATTGATCCCCGACCGGATGCTGGGCCGCGTCAACTCGGTGTATCGGTTTCTCGGCTGGGGGATGATGCCAATCGGCTCGCTCCTCGGTGGGACGATCGTGGCCTTCGCCGAGCCTCTGGCCGGTCGGGAGTGGGCACTCCGGCTCCCATACGTGTTCGCCTTCATCGTCCAGGCTGGACTCTTCCTCTACGCGCTGCCCCGGCTCAATAGCGCCAGGATCGAGGCGGCCCGGGCCACAGCGAAGGATCAGGAGTCTGAAATGGGATCTTCGGGCGAGGTCTCATCCGAATCATGATCAGCATCTGGATCCTCCCGCCCTCCAAGGACCCAAAAGGCGAGTGCCGAGAGCGAGGCTGCCCCGAGGGCGACACCTAGCCAAAGCCATCGCTGGGTTGCCGGACTTTGCTCATCCGGCTCGGTGGTCGCTGTCGAAGCGTCGGGGCCGAGATCGACGCCCAGGTCGCTGAGCGCCACCGGATCTGATTGGGCCCCGACCTCGCCAACTGCTTCGAAGACGACCAGGTAGTCGGCCGCCTTGATCTCCGTGTTGACGCCATAAGTCCCGTCGTCCCGGGGGAGCAAGGGGATGGTGACCGTTTCCTCTCCTGGTAGGGAGAGATGAGCCACGACCGTGTCGGCCGGCGCCTCGACTTCGACATGCATTTCAACCACGATGGATTGTTCAGTCGTGGAGACGACAGTTGCAGTGGCGGTGCCGAATCCCGCGCCCAACTCGACTGCAAAGAGGACCAGGGCGGCGATCCGAATCATCGATCGGGATGGTACCGGATCTAGCATCGCGGCCCGTACGGTCCAGCTCCTCCAACTGCGTATTCACCGCGCGCCGCCACCACCATGGCCGGCCTAAATGCTGACAACACCCCCATTCCGACGCGCCGCTCGTCTTCTCTTCAGGAGACCTGCGGTCCTGTTCTCGGTCGTGGGAGCGGCGACGATTCTCTCGATCGTTGCCGCTATGACACCGCTGTTCATATCGTCGTCGGCGAGCGCCGCACTACAGAGAGAGTTGGAAGGACGCTGCCCCGCGTCGATCGCCGGGACCACCACCCTCTTCGGAACCCTTCCCGGCCGACAACCCGAATCGATGACGGACCTCATCGAGGAGAACCGTGAGATTCTCACAGGACATGTGCCCACCCATCCCTCGCTGGGCGAGGCAGAGGTCATCCTCCGCGGCACTGTGGTCAATGTTTCGACCGGGAACGGTGTCCCGCTCACCGGTCGCTTCCTGGCGCGCGACGACTTCCGGGAGCACATCGACCTGGTCGCGGGAGAGCATGGCCCGGGCGCCTATGTGGACGATGTGCTCGCCGCGGATCTGGGTGTCGGGCCTGGTGACAGCTTTGCCTTCACCGCAGGCTCGAGCTCATCCGAGGTGACGGTTCAGGCTGTCTACGTCGGCCTCTACGACAAGGTCGGTGACCCCTACTGGTGCAGCGTGCATGACGTGCTCGAAACCAACGCGATGGGAGATCTCCCACCGCCTCCACTGCTGGTGGACCCCGGTTACTTCGGCGACGACGGGGAGACGATGACCTCTGTCTATGCCGGATACGGCACCACGGCTGGAACCTGGGAGATCCCGGTCATCCTCAACGGGTTGACGGTTACCGGGGCTCGTGAGGCCGCGGGAACTCTGACCGAGATAGATGACATCATCGCCGCAACCTCGCACGAGGACCTGTTCTTCTTCCAGATCAGCCCGGGAGTCCACAGCGACCTGTTGTTGGTGACCGAGCGAGTCCAGGCCCTGACCGACGCACTCCGCAGCTCGATTCTTCCACTGGCCGGGGTTGTCCTCATCGCTGCCACAGCCCTGATCGGCGGTGCCGGCTCATACTGGGTCGACCGGCGGCGCACCGAGTTGCAGTACCTGTCGGCAATCGGAGCGGGACCGGGATTGATCGCCACCAAGGCAGCCTTGGAATTCCTGCCGGCCATGATCCTGGGAAGCGTCGTGGGGTGGGGCGCGGCCAATCTCCTGATCGGGCTGGTCGGGCCGTCCTCCAACGTCGAGCCCGAGGCGAGGACAACTGCCATCTGGGTGACGGCCGCCGCCGCCGCACTCGGCATCCTCGCCGTCTCCCTCGTCGTCGGACTCAGGGCTCGGACTTTGCTCGATCACCGGCCGACCAAGACACGCCGCTTCCCCTGGCGGATACCAATCCTGCTCGTGGCCGTTGCCGGGACAGTCTGGGTCCGGACCAGCATCGGGGAGAGTGCTGTCACCGTCGAAGAGAACCGGTTGGTGGGATCGGTGGATCCTCTCGTCCTCTTCTTCCCTCTGTTCACCTTCCTCGCAGTTGTGTTGATCGTCGCCGAGATCGTGATCAGGGCGTTCCCGCTCCTCAGGAGAGTCGGATCGAAGAGCCACGCCGTATATCTGGCGACCCGGCGCATCGTCTCCGCTCCGACGCTGGTCGTTGCGCTCATCGCGGGCGCAGCCCTCCCGGTGGCGACATTGATCTATGCCGCCTCGCTCACCCGCTCGGCCACTTCGACCATCGACGCCAAGGGCCGCGGCTTCGTCGGCGCCGACATCTCTACACCGGTGTACGGCCTGATCGATCCTCCGGGCGACCTCGCCGAGGTCTCAACGGTCGTCATAAAGACCGAGCGCGTGGACCTCAACGGAGTCAGGGTCGATGTCCTGGGTGTGGACAGCGAGACCTTCGCCCGCGGCGCCTTCTGGGACGAGACCTACGCCGGCGCGCCGCTCGATGAGATCCTCGGCACGCTCGCCGGCGATGCGGTGGGCGGGCCCCTGCCCGCATACGTCGCCAACGGCACGGTGGAGGACGGGACAATGACTGGCGCGGCCGGTGATGCCCAGGTCGTCATCCAGGGTGAGCTCGAAGCTTTTCCGGGAGGTCGGGGATCGCGCCCCTTGGTCATCGTCGATCAGCAGAGGTACGTCGAGGTCGTTGGTGACGATGAGGGCAGGGTGAGCGGATCCCGCTACCTGATGTGGACAACAGGACGGACCGAAGCAGAGGTGGAGACGGCGATGGGCGAGGCCGACATCGGCTATGCCTTCACGGTTGCCGCCGCCACGACCCTCGATCAGCTCAAGTTCGCCGCTGTGGTCTGGACCTTCGACTTCCTCGAGATATATGCGGCGCTGGCCGGTTTGATCGCGATCGGTGGTGTGCTCCTCTATGTCGACGCACGGCAACGACAGCGGAACCTCTCCTACGCCCTCGCCCGGCGAATGGGGCTGCAGCGCGCCGAGCATTTGCAGGCCGGGTTCATCGAGTTGGCGGGGTTGACCGTTGTCGGGACGTTGGCGGGGCTGCTTGCCGCCCGGATCGCGGCGGGCACGCTTTACAAGGTCCTCGACGCCGTGCCGGAAACCCCACCTGGCCCGCGCTGGGTTGGTGCCCTCGATCTCTCGCTGCTGGCACTTCTCATCGCGCTCGGTGTTGCCGCCCTCGGTGCGGTGCTTGCCCAGCGAACCGCCGACAGTGCCGACACATCGGAATTGTTGCGTCATGGAGACTGAGACCACCCTGGCTTGCGTGGGCATCCGAAGGGCTTATCACACCGACGAGGAGGTGGTGTGGGCGCTCTGGGATGTCGACGCAGCCGCGGAGCCAGGTCAGATCACTGTGCTCGCCGGCCCTTCAGGATCGGGCAAGTCGACCTTGCTCCGATTGATGGCCGGCATTGATCGCCCCGACGAGGGCACTATCCGTGTGGCAGGAAAGGATCTCACCGCCATGAGCCCTCGCGCCCGGAGACGGTTTCGTTCCCTACACATCGGATACCTCTTCCAGGACCCTGCAGCCAACCTCATCTCCTATCTGACCGTTTGGGAGCATTTGCAGATGGCGGGGAAGGTCAGGGGTGGCACTCCTCGACGGGACATCCTCGCCCATCTCGAAATCGAGGACCTCGCCGACGAGTACCCGTCACGTCTTTCCGCGGGTCAGCAACAGCGCGCCGCCCTCGCCGCCGCCCTCGTGGGGGACCCGGACGTGATCCTCGCCGACGAGCCGACCGCCGAGCTCGATACCCAATCGGCTCATCTCGCCGTCGCCACCCTCGCCCGTCTGAGGGATCTTGGAGCGACACTGGTAGTCACCTCGCACGATCCCGAGGTGGTCCAAGTGGCCGACCGCGTGATCCGGCTCGAGCACGGAGAGGTCAAGGATTGAGCGCGGTCGTTGCCCTCGCCGGGATCACCAAGAAGTTCCGACGTGGGAACAACGAAATCGTGGTTCTGGACAACCTGGCGGCCTCGATCGAGCCCGGCGAGGTGGTCATCATCCGTGGCCGGTCAGGGTCGGGCAAGACGACCCTTCTCAACATCCTCGCCGGATGGCAGAGCCCCGACTCGGGCTCGGTGAGCTGGGGTGTCGACCACCCCGACTCCTGGGATCGCGTCGCCGTCGTCCCACAATCCCTTGGTCTGCTCCCCGAGCTGACGTTGGGCGAGAACATCGGCCTCCCGGGGAGGCTGGCCGATGCGGAAAGCGATGTGGACGGTGTCGCCGAAAAGCTGGAGATCCCCCATCTGCTCGATCGCCCGGTAGGCGGCGCCTCGCTCGGTGAGCAACAGCGAGCAGCGATCGGAAGGGCATTGATCAGGCGACCGGCCCTACTGCTCGCCGACGAGCCTTCGTCACATCAGGATCTGGACCGTCTCCATCTCGTGTGGCGCCTCATAGACGAGGTGGCCGCAGGGGGAACGGGGGTCATCGCCGCCACCCACGACCCCGACGCCTTCGACTACGCCGACCGCATCCTTGACCTCTACGAGGGCCGTCTGGTACCCGCCTCCTGACAGAGGTGGTACCGCGAACCTGAGGTTCCACGTTTCATATGTGAAACGA
>CAZRID010000181.1:0-6736 GCA_964600055.1 uncultured Acidimicrobiaceae bacterium | reverse complement strand
CCGCTGACAAGAGCCACGCCGAACAGCACGACCGGAATGGCGATGATGATCTGTCGGCTGGGCCGCTCGCCAAAGAAGAGCCACGCCGCCACCGCCACGACGATCACCTGCGAGTTGGCGATGAGAGTGGACAAACCTGCGCCGATGTACTCGATCGAGATATGCCAGACCACCACGTCGAGTCCAAGAACGATACCTGCGGCGAAGGCGATGTATCGCTTGTTTCGGGTCCGCCCGTCCTCGTCACGTCGCACCCACCAGATGACAAAGAGAACCGGTAGCGCGTAGAGGGCCCGATAGAACGCACCGGTGATCGGTGACGCGTCGGAGAGGCCGTACAGGATCGCGGAAAAGGAGATGGCCAGGGCGCCGGCCAACGCAGCGAGCAACTTCACGGAATCGGGATCAGATCCGGTTCGACCCAGTGTGCCCGCGCCTCGTCGGCGTCGAGGTTCGACCAGTGTCTCTCGGGGAGAGAAGTGTCGCCGAGAGGCGGATAGCGCACGAGCATTTCGCTGACAGACGATACGTCGGGATGTGTGACTCGCAAATGCGCGAGAAGACGGATCCAGAAGATGGTGACCGTGGCGTGGTATTTGGCCGGAGTGCCCGCCATCTCGGCGGCATGTCGGATGGTCAGACAGGCGAGTCGCGCCGCATCCTCAACGTCGTCGGCCTCATCTAGGACCGTCCAGGCGAACCGGAGATGGGCCGCGTGTCCGAGACACTCGCCCCCGATCGCCTGATGAAGGAGGCGCAGGCCGTCGGAAAGGTCGAGCCGGCTCACGCCGGGAGGTCTCTCAACTCCCTAAACGACTCCTGGATGGCGACGAGAAACCGATCGGAGTCGGGGAGGGTGTCGTAGTCGGCGTGGATCCCCCACAGCAGCCGCCCGTTGTACGAGAAAAGGGCGATGCCCAACCCGTGCTGCGCCCAAAGGGGCACCATCGGGTAGTTGGCGATCATCTCCGACCCGAGCAGATACATGGGGAATTGGGGCCCGGGGATGTTGGTCACTGTCATGTTGAAGGGCCGCATCTTCGAACCGACCACCCGGTTGGCCAGCGAGAGGAGGGTGATCGGGGTTCCCGAGCTCAATTCCACCAGGGTGGTCGCCCCTAGGGCCTGTTTGGTCTTCTTCAGGTTGCGCGTCCGCTCCTTCACCAGCTCGTAGCGGGCGCGCGGGTCGGGCTCTTGAATCGGAAGGTCGAGCAGCCACATCGCAACCTGATTGCCGAGGGTGCCGCTTTGATCTGCTCCCCGGGTGGACACCGGGTTCATGACGCGGAACTGGGCATCGGTTACGTCGTAACCGCGCTCGTCGATGAGAAATCGACGAATGGCGCCGGCAGTGATCCCGAGGACGACGTCGTTGACCGACCCACCCAGATTGTTCTTTATCTCCTTGACCGCCTCGAGTGGAATGTCCGTCCAGTCGAATCTGCGGTTGGGGCCGATGTCGGGGTTGAGCGGGGTGCGATCTGCCGCCGTCAGCCATCCTGATCGGAGGGACGAGAGCGCCGCTGCCGACTTGTCCCGGGCCCGGTCGGTCAGGGCGACACCTTCCCTCACCGTCTCCGAGAAATGCGACAAGCTATCGATCACACGCCTGGTGAGCCGTGCAGCCTCCGCCACTGCAAGCTGACTCGGGGTGGGGGCGGGTCTGGGGACCCACTCCGCCGGCTCCGCGACATCGGAGGTGGGGATGACATTGAGCAGGATCGTCGTCAGATCGACGCCGGAGATGCCGTCGATCATGCAGTGATGGATCTTGGCGATGATGGCGAAGCGATCGTCCTCCACCCCCTCGATCACCCACAGCTCCCAGAGCGGCTTGTTTCGGTCGAGCGGGGCCGAGACGATGCGCCCGGCAAGCTGTTTGAGCTGGTTCTCGGTCCCGGGTCTCGGGAGGGAGCTGTGTCGAAGGTGATAGTCGAGTGCAAAGTGCTCGTCGTCGAACCACACCGGCCGACGGTCGAGGGGAACGAACTCCAGACGCTGCCGATAGCGAGGGATGTATTGGAGCTTGGATAAGACGTGGGCCCGGACCCGTGCGATATCGATCCCGCCGTCCTCACCTTTCAGCGGCGCCGCGTCGAACAGGGCCACTCCGGCGACATGCATGTGGCTGGAACGGGTCTCGAGCGCGAGAAACGAGGCGTCGAGGTAGGACAGCGGCTCATAGTGAAATTCGGTCATCGGTGTTTCGTCGATCCTTGAAACCTACTGCGGTCAGGTGAGAAACGAGTCGGGCTCAATGCCATGGCCCGGCTTGCTTAGAGTCGCCTCATGTGGTCCCGGCTGGTCAGTCTCATCGAGCAGCTCGTCGATGAACCCGGGGACAGTCTCGAGCTCCAAATGCAAAAACGGGTGCTGGTGGCAGTCTCGGCGTTGGTGGCATTCATTGCCATCCTCTGGGGTGCCCTCTATCTCGTGTTCGACGAGCCGGTGGCAGCGATCATGCCACTTCTCTACTCCGGGGCGGTCGCATGGAACCTCGTTGCATACGCCGTCACCCGCCGGTATCGATGGTTCAGGTTCGTCCAGCTCTTCCTGATCCTGGTCCTGCCGTTCCTGCTTCAGCTTGCCCTGGGAGGGTTCGTCAGCGCCAGCGCGGTCATCATCTGGTCGTTGCTGGCCCCACTCGGTGCCTTGGCCATGTCGGGTCGGCGCCAGGCCATCCTCTGGTTTGGCGCATATGTCGGGCTGGTCGTGGCCGCCGAGCTCATCCAACCTTCACTTCAAATCGACAACAACCTTCCGGACTCGATAATCGCTGCGTTCTTCGTCATGAACATCCTCGCCCCCACCGGTGTGGCCTTCTTTGCGTTGCACTATTTCGTGGGTCAGAAGGATGAGGCGTTCGAGATGCTCGGGGTGGAGCGGGAGAAGTCGGAGCGACTCTTGCTCAACGTACTCCCCAAGGAGATCGCCGAGCTGCTCAAGGAGGACGATCAGACCATCGCCACCCTCTTTCCCGACATCTCGGTCCTCTTCGCCGATGTCGTCGGGTTCACGCCACTTTCACAGGGCCTGTCTCCCGAGCAGTTGGTCGACCTCTTGAACGAAATCTTCTCGTTCTTCGACTCGCTGGTGGACAAGTACGGATTGGAGAAGATCCGCACCATCGGCGATGCCTACATGGTGGCGTCGGGAGTGCCCGTGCCCAGGGACGACCATGCCCACGCCCTAGCCCGGATGGCGCTTGAGATGAACGAGTACCGGTCCACGAACCATTCGTCGATCACCCAGCCTCTGGTCTTTCGTCTCGGTCTCAGCTCTGGGCCGGCGGTGGCCGGTGTCATCGGCAAGGCCAAGTTCCAATACGACGTCTGGGGTGACACCGTGAACACGGCGAGCCGCATGGAGTCCCATGGGGTGCCGGGTCGGATCCATCTCAGCCCCTCCACATACGGTCTGATCAAGGACGAATTCGTGTGTGAGCCGCGGGGGGTGGTCGAGGTCAAGGGCAAGGGGCCGATGGAGACCTGGTTCCTGGTGGGAGCGCGGTGATCATCAGGTCGGCACGCCGGACCTAGCATTCGCATCGATCATGCCCATCGCGTCGCTGCCCGATGCTCCGGCCGAGATCCGGTTTGCCGATCAGCCGACGAACCCGCTCAGAGTCGTCGTTGTCCGCTTTTTGGTCGCGGTCGGTGTGGTGCTGCTCATCGCCGCCGTCGTCTATCTCGATCGTGATGGTTACCGCGACTCCGCCGGGGGAGAGATCAGCTTCGGCGACGCCATCTACTACTCCACCGTCTCGGTCACCACCACGGGCTACGGCGATATCGTTCCGATCACCCAGCAGTCGCGACTGGTGACGACGTTGGTGGTCACGCCTTTGCGAGTTGCTTTCCTGGTCCTGGTGGTGTCGACCACCGTCGAGGTCCTCACCGCACGCAGCCGACATGTCATACGAGTAAGTCGATGGAGGGGAAAAGTGCAAGACCACTATGTCATCTGCGGTTTCGGAACCAAGGGTCGCAGCGCCGCCGTCTCGCTGACCACCAAAGGCGTCCCCCAGGACCAGATCGTGATCGTCGACCTGCGAAGCGAAGCGATCGACGAGGCCAATGCGGACGGCTACGTGGTCGTGGTCGGCGACTGCACCCGCGAGTCGGTTCTCCGCCAAGCCGGTGTGGAGCGAGCCAAGGGTGTCGTGGTTGCCGTCGATCGAGACGCCACCGCCGTGCTCGCCACTCTCACGGTGCGTCTCCTCAATGCTCAGACTCGCATCGTGGCGGCGGTGCGTGAAGAAGAAAACTCGCAGATCCTCCGACGTGGTGGTGCCTCGGTTGTTATCACATCGGACGAGGCCACGGGACGTCTCCTTGGATTGGCAATCGACAGTCCCCATCAGGTGGAGATGATCGAGGACCTCCTCATGGTGGGACAGGGCATGGACCTCGTTGAACGTGAGATAGTCGAGGCGGAAACAGGTCAGCCCCCGCCCTCGGGGACGGTTGGCGTCATCCGACACGGGAAGATGGTTCGTGAGGTGGACGCTCTCCAGACCGGGGACCGCCTCCTAAGCATCGAGAGCAACGGCGCCGAGACTTGAGCCGGCGCGGCGGACCATCGGCCCGTGGGCTCTTCGCCGAGGACCAAAGGACCCCCTTGTCCGGATGGACGACCGCATGTCCTGCCCGCCCGTAGACCATGAGCATGGACCCTGCGGGCACCGACCGGCCGCTGTGGGCGTGCCCCAGGTGTGGGCGTACGTTCGCCAACCGCAACCAGATCCATACCTGTGCCTCGCTGACTGATATGGATCTCCACTTCGCCGGAACGGAGCCGGCGGTCCGGGCCGCGTTCGACTGCGTCGTCGCTGCCGTGTCCGCGCTCGGGCGGTAGAGGTGCTGTCTGAGAAGACGCGCATCGCGCTGCACATCCGCATGAGCTTCGCCGCCTTCATTCCGCGTCGCCGATGGCTGGACGGGCACTTGGTGCTTGCACGGAAGGTCGACAACCCTCGGTTCCGCCGTGTCGAGACACACTCGCCGCGCAACGTGCTGCACATGTTCCGACTAGCCACGCCGGATGATGTGGACGACCAGTTCACAGGATGGCTCGTCGAGGCGTACCAAGTAGGCACGCAACAACACCTTCGTGGTGAGTGAGCCCGGTGATGCCTGCGCGACTTCGTGTGGTGAGACGCAACCTCCTGACGGCTCGATCTCCATTCCTGCCTACCGTGAAGCGATGGGCGTGACATCCGGCGACTCCTTGCATCGGGCCCTCGAGGCGGTCGTCGGTCCGACTCATGTGCTGGTCGAGCCGGACATGGTGGCCGGGTACATGCGCGACTGGACCGGGCGCTGGACGGGCCAAACCGCGGCCGTGGTCCGACCTGGCACTGTCGAGGAGGTGCAGGAGGTCGTCCGGATCTGCTCCAGTCTTTCGGTGCCGCTGGTGCCCCAGGGGGGCAACACTGGCCTGGTCGGAGGTTCGATCCCACACAGGGGAGAGGTTCTTCTCTCGCTGCGCCGTCTCGACCAGGTGGAGCCTGTCGATCGTCAGTCAATGGAGGTCACCGCCGGCGCCGGGGTGACCATCGCAGCCCTTCAGGACCAAGCCCGCCAGGCGGGATTGAAGTACGGAGTCGATCTCGCCTCCCGGGACTCGGCGACCATCGGAGGCTCCATCGCCACCAACGCCGGAGGCATGAACGTGGTGGCAAACGGTGACACCAGGCGGCAGGTGCTCGGACTGCAAGTTGTATTTGCGGACGGCAGCATCGGTTCCCGGCTCCAAGCCGTCACTAAGGAGAGCACCGGCCCTGATCCGTTCCAGCTGATGGTGGGGAGCGAAGGGACGTTGGGGATCATCACCGCCGCCCGTCTCCGTCTCCTGCCTCGTGCAGACACCCAGCCGATGGTGGTCCTCGTGGCGGTGGAGCGCCTGAGTGAGGGTCTCAGGTTTCTCGGACCTGGGGTCCACGCCATCGAGTTCTTCGACAGGGCCTGCCTCGAGGCGGTGATCGAGCATCGCGGCCTCTCCAGACCCATCCCGGGAGACGCCCCCTTCTACATCCTGGTCGAATCGCCAGAGCCACCCCAAGTGCCGGAAGGTATGGCGGCGGTTGTCGATCAGAGGCTCTGGGCCTATCGAGAGTCGATCACCGAAACCGTCAATCAACTCGGGGTGCCGGTGAAGCTGGACGTGGCGGTGCCCTTGGGCCGGATGGACGAGTTGGTTGCCACAATCCATGGGTTGGACCTCGACGGAGACATCTACATGTGGGGGCACCTTGCCGAGGGCAACTTCCACGTGAACGTGCTGGGCAACCCAGATCCGGAGAAGGTGGTGGACCGGGTGCTGGGGGTGGTAACCGACCTTGGCGGGGTGATCGCCAGCGAGCATGGGATCGGAGTGGCCAAGGCAGCCTGGTGGCGACGGACCACAGACCCTGCGACTCTCGCTGTCATCCGCCGAGTCAAGGAAGCCCTGGATCCAGACCGAATACTGAATCCCGAGGTGTTCTGGGGCGGCCGACCGACTCTGATCTGATAGTCATCGTTTTCGATGTACCTGGTGAGGACAGACCGGACAGTGACAGCTCTATGAGCGACGGCAGGTCAGAGTCGGGCGATCTGGTTTGGAACGAGAAGCGAGGTCTTGGACTGGCTCGCCTCGAATGGCATGACGATGCCGAGTTGGAGGCCGTCGAGGGACCATGAGCTTCGAAACCAAATGGCAAAGCGCCCTCGGGAGGACTCGAACCTCCGACACC
>CAZRID010000180.1:0-6741 GCA_964600055.1 uncultured Acidimicrobiaceae bacterium | reverse complement strand
ATGAAAGCGGTGATCATCGCAGGCGGCTTCGGTACCAGGCTGAGCGAAGAGACCACGGTCCGGCCGAAGCCGATGGTGGAGATCGGTGGTCAGCCGATCCTCTGGCACATACTCAAGACTTACGGCCGTTACGGTATCAACGAGTTCATCATCTGCGCGGGCTACAAGGGTCACATGATCAGCGAGTGGTTCGCCAACTATCGGTTCCGAACCGCCGATGTGACCTTCGATTTTGCCGATAATTCCTTGGAATTCATCGACAGGGCGGCCGAGAACTGGCGGATCAGCATCATCCAGACGGGTGATGCCTCGATGACCGGCGGGCGACTTCGAAGGGCCCGAGACTACATAGGTGATGAAACGTTCTGCTTCACGTACGGTGATGGTGTCGCCGACATCGACATCGATGACCTGATCGCGTTCCATAGAGCCGAAGGGCGGCAGGCAACAATGACGGTGGTGCAGCCTCCGGGCCGGTTCGGAGCGTTGACATTGGAGGAAGGCAAAACTGGTGTGGAGCACTTCATGGAGAAACCGCTTGGAGACGGTGCGTGGGTAAACGGAGGGTATTTCGTCCTCGAGCCTGATGTGATCGATCGTATCGAGGACGACAGCACGGTCTGGGAACAAGAACCATTGCGTTCACTAGCTCGAGACGGCGAGCTGTCGGCATATCGCCACACTGGGTTCTGGCAACCGTTGGACACACTGCGCGACAAGACCCTGCTCGAAGATCTGTGGGACTCGGGCGACCCACCATGGAAGGTGTGGTAGAGGACCATCGTCGACGCGACCATTGCCATTCGGATGTTTCGTGGCTGAGCTGGATGTTGCTGGCCGGGAAGAGTCCTCAGGTCGCTCCGACATGCAGTTCGACGGGCGCCTGTTAGCTTCCCGCGTGTGATCTTCTCCGAGACCCCCTTGCTCGGGGCATTCGTGATCGACCTAGAAATGCGCGTGGACGAACGGGGTTTCTTTGCTCGGGCTTGGTGTGAGGACGAGTTTCGAGAGCACGGCCTCGAGACACGGGTGGTGCAATGCAACATGTCCTACAACAACGAGGCGGGGACTCTGCGTGGCCTGCACTACCAGCTACGGCCGCACTCCGAGGTCAAACTCGTACGGTGCACACGAGGTGCGATCTGGGACGTCATAGTCGACCTACGAGAGGACTCACCGACCTCCAAGGCCTGGTTCGGTCTCGAGCTGACCGCCGACAACCGAAGGATGCTGTACGTTCCCGAGCAGTTCGCCCATGGGTACGTGACACTCGCTCCGGCCACCGAGATCTTCTACCAGGTGTCCGAGTTCTATTCGCCCGGTCATGAGGGGGGTATCAGATGGGATGACCCGGCGATAGGGATCAGGTGGCCAGAGATCGACGTTCGAGTTATCTCGGATAAGGACGCCAGCCACCCAGACTTTGACGGAAGAACACCGCGGCAAGCGGGGAAATGACGTGATCATCGTCGACAAGGCCTTGGAGAGACTCGAAACCGAGGGCAGACCGATCCGGGTCGGCGTAGTGGGGGCCGGCTTCATGGCGAGCGGGATCACCCTTCAGATCACAAAGTCAACCGTCGGTATGCGCGTCTCGGCCATAGCCAACCGTCACGTGGAAAGGGCCGCGGACGTCTATCGGGCCGCCGGAGTGGACGAGATAGACGAGGTCCACGATCTCCCCACCTTGGACCGCGCCCTTTCGAGCGGGCGCAATTGCATAACAAACGACCCCCTTCTGCTCTGCAGATCGGACAACATCGACGTGGTGATCGACGTGACGGGCACCGTCGATTACTCAGCGAGAGTTGCCTTGGAGGCGATTCGCAACAAGAAGCACCTCGTTCTCATGAACGCTGAACTCGACGGCACACTTGGGCCAATTCTCAAGGTCCTTGCCGATCGTGCAGGAGTTGTGATCACGAACGCTGATGGCGACCAGCCCGGGGTCATACTCAATCTCTACCGCTTCGTACGCGGGATCGGCGTCCGCCCGGTGTTGTGCGGAAGCATCAAGGGTCTTCACGATCCATACCGCAATCCCACCACCCAGAAGGACTTCGCCGGGCGATGGGGTCAGAATCCCTACATGGTCACCTCATTCGCAGATGGGACGAAGATCTCGTTCGAGCAGGCGATCGTGGCAAACGCAACGGGGATGGTCGTGGCGAAGCGAGGAATGTACGGGCCGGAGGTCGCGACCGGGACATCGATAACAGAGGCCGCGCAGTGGTATCCACATGACTCGCTTGTCACTGGGCCCGGCATTGTGGACTACGTGGTTGGAGCTGATCCAAGTCCGGGTGTTTTCGTTCTCGGCACTCACGATGATCCCGTGCAGCAGCACTATCTCAAGTTGTACAAACTCGGTGATGGCCCCTTCTACTGCTTTTACACGCCGTATCACCTCTGCCACTTCGAAGTGCCCAACACTGTGGCGCGAGCAGTGCTGTTCAAGGACGCCGCCATCGCTCCACTTGGCAGACCTCGAGTCGATGTGGTGGCTGCTGGCAAAGTCGACCTGGAGGCCGGGGATGAGCTCGATGCGATAGGTGGACACAAGACATACGGTCTCGCTGAGAACTCGGAGATCGTGACCCGAGATCAGCTCCTACCGATCGGGCTGGCCGAGGGTTGTCGCCTGAAACGACCCGTCCCCAGGGATCAGGTACTCACCTACGACGATGTCGAGTTGCCCAAGGGGCGGGTGAGCGACACCCTTCGCCAGGAACAGTCGTCGCACTTCGGCTGAGCGCGGTGATCGAGGTCTTAGTGTTCATTGAGCGGACAGGGAGGTTCCGGGCGTGCGTGTGCTTGTGACTGGCCACCAGGGCTACATCGGGTCGGTGATGACGCCCATTCTCCGGGCGAGGGGCTATGAAGTGACTGGACTGGACACTGGCTACTTCGCCGAATGCACCGTGGCGCCAGTAGATCCAGTACCTTCGGTCAGACAGGATCTTCGTGACGTCACTGCGAGCGATGTCGACGGATTCGATGCCGTGATTCACCTGGCAAGCCTCTCCAACGATCCACTGGGCTTCCTCGACCCTGAGCTCACTTATTCGATCAACTTCGGAGGCAGCCTGAGACTGGCCCTGGCCGCGAAGAAAGCACATGTCGAGAGGTTCCTCTTCGCCTCCTCGTGCAGCCTTTATGGAACCGGGGGTGAGTTGTACTCAGACGAAACCACTCCTTTGGCCCCTATTACCCCCTATGCGGAGACCAAGGCGTGGCTGGAGCGGGCTCTGATGGCTCTGGCTGACGATGATTTCAGTCCTGTGCTCCTCCGCAACGCCACGGCTCACGGATGGTCGCCTCGTCTTCGGGGTGACCTCGTCGTCCATGATCTCTTGGGCGTGGCCATGTCGACCGGCAAGATCGTGATCAAGAGTGACGGGACTCCGTGGCGGCCGCTGGTCCATGTGGAGGATATCTGTGGCGCCTTCATCGCCGCACTGGAGGCTCCTCGAAACGTCATTCATGGCGAGGCGATCAACGTCGGAAGCCACGAGGAGAACTATCAGGTACGCCGGATTGCGGAGATGGTCTCAGAGATCGTTGAGGGAAGCACCATCGCCTACGCACCCGGTGGTGAGCCCGACAAGCGTGATTACCGGGTCGACTTCGGCAAGATCGGAAGGATATTTCCGGGGTTTCAACCGAAATGGACGCTCCCCGTCAGCCTGCGAGATCTTCGCGATCAGTATATGGCCGCAGGGATCACCCACGATGTCCTCACCAGCCCCACATGCACCCGGCTCCGCCGAATCCAGCAACTTCAGGCAAAGGGTCAGCTGGGGGTCGATCTCACCTGGACCAAACCTCATCAATAGCGAAGTGGCAGGGGCGTACCAGAATCGGGCACCGGTGAGCTGGTGCACTGTTGTCGGTTTTGTTTCGGCCGGCAGAGGGACTCGGATGTGAGCCAGGTCTCGGTCATCCTCCTCGCCGCAGGCTCGGGCACCAGGTTCGGTGACACGAAACAGTTCCTCGAGCTCGCCCCCGGCGTTCGGCTGGTCGATGCGGCATTGCAATCGGCCCTGACCACAACCGAAAGCGTGATCCTCGTCCTGCCTCCTGAACACTCATGGCAGGGACCTGAGGTGGAGGCAACCGTCGCTGGCGGTGGCACCCGGCTCCAGTCTGTCGGGGCCGGATTGAAGGCGGTTCCAGCGGAAAGCGAAGTAGTCATCGTCCACGATGCGGCCCACCCGCTGGCTCCGCAAGAGATGTTCATTCATCTGCTCGGAGCTATCGCCTCAGGAGCCGACGCCGCCGTGCCAATTCTGCCGGTCGGAGATGTTGTCAAGCGCCGGAGTGAAGACGGTCGCTTGACGACCGTCGGCCGTGACGGACTCGGTCTGGCCCAGGTTCCAATGGCCTTCACGAGGTCAGCGCTTGTGGCCGCGCACCGAGCACCCGCTAGTGACGACTCTCCCCTTTGGGAAGATTCGATGCTCATCGAGCAAAATGGTGGGCTGGTGATAGCCGTCGCCGGATCGAGCCGGAACATCCATGTCGTCACTCCTGAGGACCTGAGCGTTGCCCGAGTGCTGGCGGCAGGAGGCTTGCACGAGGTAGACGTTTTGCCCGCATAAGCCACACGTCTGTAGTTAGTGCTCCCGGGCGCGCCAATCGTCTTTCAGGTAGCGACGTCACCTCATCGACCCGTATCTTCGGTGCCTGCGGCGCCGCAGCCACCAGGCATCTTCATCGGAGGCGGCCTCCTCTGCGGGTCATTGCAACGCTGCTCACTCGATTGACTTGTTCCGGCATTCTCAGAGATGACGACAAGACCCCGATGTCCGGGGCAGGACTTCGTGATTCGGTCCCACCCTTCCGAAGAGGCAAGATGGCGGGAGTTTCGACCCGGATTCCTCGCAACTGAGACACCCCCGACACAGCAACTGCCCACGTCTCAGGCCGTTACGCGAAACGTCGATCCCGTAGTGGAGTTCAATGGTAGAACACGAATTTCCCAGGCTCGGAGAGAGGGTTCGACCTCTCTTCACCGGCTCCAGGCGGTCGGCATCCTCGCCTTGATGTCCGCGGCGAGTTCGAGCACTTCAGCCGGATGTCCTCCTGACCATGCGAGGGGCGCCTCTCCTATCGAAGGTCAGATCCAGGGTCGGCCGTGCCCTGCGCCGAAGCAGCCGGTTCAGAGCTGCCCGTAACGCAGCACACGCCGCGGCGCGCCCCGCAGCACGGGACACAGCGCGCATCTCCGCGCTGGAGAGGCACGTGCCCGCGGGCGGCGTCGGTGCCGAGATCGGTGTCCACAAGGGCGACTTCACCGAGCGCCTGCTAACACAGCTTCAGCCAGTGCGTCTGCACCTGCTCGACCCCTGGTATCTGATCGGCCCCGAATGGAACTGGGGGCTGCCAGACCGCTCAACGATCAACGCGCTGTGCGGCATCCTGAAGCGCTATTCGAATGAGCTCGTTCGCGGTCAGGTCGTCCTTGACATTGGTTGGGATGAGCAGGTGCTTGCTACCTTTCCCGACGCCACGTTCGATTGGGTGTACCTAGACACGACCCACAAATTCCATCACACGCGAAACGAGCTCAGGGTGCTGGCGCGAAAGGTCAAGCCCGGCGGGATCATCGCTGGCGACGACTGGTACTTAGATCCATCGCATCTCCACCACGGCGTTTGTCGTGCCGTTCGCCTGTTCCTCGACCAAGAGCCCTATGAGCTGCTTTACGCGAGCGACGACGACCACCAATGGCTGATCCGAAGGGCGCTGCCAAGCCCGTAGAGGCGAGGCGGGGCGTCACAGTGCGCACATCCGCCGGTCGCCCAGCGGCCCCCCCGGGCCCGGAGTCGTGGTGTTGGCGACGCTGGATGAGACGACCTACGAGGGCGGGACCATGGGCAACGACCACCCGATCATCTGGGCGCAGGAATACGACGGCGGCAGGTCTTTCTACACCGCCGGCGGCCACACGGTGGAAAGCTACTCCGAGCCGCTGTTCCGGGCCCACCTCGCCAACGGGATCCTTTGGGCGGCGGGAGATCTTTGATGGCCCTGTATCAGGTCAGCCGGTTTGCTGCGGGCCGAGGACCCTGAGGGTCTGGATGTCGTCGGCGATCTCGAGACGCCACTCGTTGCCGTCGAACATCCAACTTGCGAAGTGGTCGACATCCGCCAACTCGTCTGTGGTCTCGCCGAACACCCCGCTCTCCTCGACATAGGCGTCGAAACATTCCTGTGTGCCCGGGTAGAGCAGGTAACAGAGATGCAGGTACATCGTTGAGCTCGCCTGGTGACTGAGGCCGGCTTTGCCCATCAGGGCGTAGATGTAGTCGTCGGACGGGTTGTAGGCCCCGGCCAGCAGGGCTCCACCGTCGAACCTGTATATGAAGCTGTCGAGCGGGCCAGCCTCTGGGGTCGTGCTGATCCCCTTCAAGATGTAGGGAGCTTCGTCCAGCGCATTCCATCCTTCCTGGAGGTCCGCGAATTGGACTCCCAACGAGCCGACCGGGATCTCCGCCAACACCTCGGGACCGGAATCCAGAGCCGGTGGACTGGCAACGACCGTCTGGTTGCCACCGGAG
Source organism: uncultured Acidimicrobiaceae bacterium (assembly GCA_964600055.1). Lineage (GTDB taxonomy): Bacteria > Actinomycetota > Acidimicrobiia > Spongiisociales > ZC4RG35 > JARDZU01. The sequence continues at coordinate 178 of CAZRID010000180.1, read as the reverse complement.
AAGAAGATGGCGACAAGCGAGAAGAGCACACCGGCGGCCACGCCGGTCCACGCCATCCAGCGGCCGTTCTCGACCTTGTTGGTGACCAGCGCATAGACGCCGACGGAGGCGGTGACCCAGGCGATGGGGGTGAAGCTGCCGCCATAGAGCACGGTGACCACCGTGGCCCCCATCGCCG
>CAZRID010000179.1:0-6761 GCA_964600055.1 uncultured Acidimicrobiaceae bacterium | reverse complement strand
CCGATGACTCACGTAGACCACGCCCACCCCGCGTTTCCGGCACGCGGCGATCGTCCGGTGCAAGGCGTCGACCTCGTCGGGGCCGAGGGCGGTGGTCGGCTCGTCGAGGAGCAACACTTTGGGATTGGACACCAGGGCCTTTGCCACCTCGAACAGCTGACGCTCGGCGAGGGTGAGGAACCCGGCAGGGACATCGGGGAAGAGCTCCATCTCGAGGTCGAATTCCCCGAGGAGACGGCGCGCCCACTTCTTCCTCCGCCAGAAAGGCGGTCTCTCTTCCGGGGGCGCCGCTAAATAGAGGTTGTTCTTGACCGGCTGGGCCAGGACCAGCGAAGTGTCCTGGTAGGCCATGGCCAGACCCAGCTTGCGGGCCAGGGCGGGCGAATCGGTGCGCAATGACTTGCCCCCGATCCTGATCGTGCCCCGGTCCGGCTCCACGAACCCGCTGGCGATCCCGAGGAGAGTCGACTTCCCCGAGCCGTTCTCGCCGACGAGGGCATGGACCTCGCCGGCGCGGCAATCGAAGCTGACGTCGGTCAGCGCCCGGACCGCCCCGAACTGGCGGGATACCCCGCTCAGCTCGAGGACCAGGTCCGGGGACGCCGACTCTCCTCCGGGACCGCTGCTGATCATCCTTCCGGATACATCAGGGCGAGGACATCGTCCGGGACCAGCGAGGTGTTGGACACCGTCGGAGTCACCCGATTCGGGTTGCAATCCGCCGCGGTGACCTCACGCATCACGTGCGGGACCACGATCTCGGCGGGGACGTCCGCACCTGCGAGGTTCATCATCTGAGCTGTGACTGCGGTCCGTGACTGGAAGTTGCCACCGGCCGAGTACCAGATGTGGTAGTTCGGGTTGTCGCGCTCGACCCAGTCGCAGAACAGGGTCTGCTCGTCGGTCCGAATCGCGATTGTCATGTTGTCGAACTCAACACCGTCCAGGGCTGTGGCGAGGCCGTCGGCATACTCATAGCTGAACCCGGCGAGGTCGGGATTGGTCGACAGCCACCCGCTGACGACATCTCGTGCGATGTCGTTGGCCCAGTAGGTGTCACCAGTCGTCGAGTTCGGGTCCGCCGGCGGATTTATCACTTCGATCCCGGCGGCCAGCGCCGGGATGTGGCATTGCTGCCAGCCGAGCGACAGGGCGTTCCCCGGTGTCCCGCCCAGTACCCCGATGGTGCCTTCACCGACACCCTCGTTGATGATCCCGGCGAAGCTCTCACCCAGTTTGCACAGATCCTCACCAACGATGCTGAGGTAGTCCTCACCGGGGATGAGCGCTCCATCCTGTTGGGGAAGCCCAACCCACCCAGCCGAGTAGGAGACATACGGAATGCCCGCTGCTTCGGCGGCCTTGATGGCGTCTCCGAGAGCCGTCCCCCAGTCGGGATACCCGATGATGAAGGTGACACCACGCTCGACCATGTAGTTGATGTCGCCGATCGGCACTGCGGGATCGGTGGACCACTGGGCGTCGCGAAACACCATGGTGCCGATCTCCGGGTAGGTGAGCGCCTGGAGGATGGCCTCCATGCGGGTCACCTGACGCCACACGTTGAGCCCGCCACCGTCGGCGTAACCCATGATGACGTCGCCACCGGTGCCGGTGTCGCACTCGACGGCGTTGGTGTAGCACTCGATCGCCTTGTCGATCGTGGCCTGGTCGAGGTCTTGTTCGGCCCTAGCGATCGAGGCCAGAATCACCGGGTCGGTCAACTCGACCGGACCCAACGCCTTCTCGATCAGTGCCGGGTCGGCGTCCGTGCTCTCCCCGAACTCGGCAAGCGGGTCCTCGGCGGCACCGCTGGTGGTTGTCGCCCCATCGACCGTGGTCGTGGGCTCCGCAGCCGCCGTGGTGGTTGGCTCTTCTTCTGGTGCCGCGCTGGTCGTGGTCCCGGCTACGTCGCCTGTACAGGCTGCCAGGACAAGTGCCAACACGGCGATCAGGGCTGTCACCCTGGGTTTCATCGTCCTCCTCCATTCGTTGGTTTGTCTTGTCTTCCGCTTTCGGGGTTTGTTCACTGACTCTCCTTCTCTCACGGCTCGCCGCCTTCGACGGCGAGACTCCCTTTACTGCGCCGCCCCGGTCTCGACCGGTCGCGCAACACCCTTTCGACGGTCTTGATGATCCGATCCCCTGATACCAGCATCCCCCCGATGATGACGAGGCCGAACACCACGAACTGCAGAGCGGTGGGAAGACCCATCACCCTCATCATCTGGCTCAGCCCGGCGAGGAAGAAGGCGGCCGCCCATGTGGAGATCGGGCTGGCGAGGCCACCGGTCAACGAGGCCCCGCCGATCACCACGGCGGCAATCGGCCCCAGCAGGTAGGGCGCCCCAACCGTTATCCCCGGCGCACGTAGGTCGGCGGCGAGGAGCACACCAGCGGTGGCGTAGAGGACGGCAGCCACGACGTAGGCCAGCATTTGGTTGAGGTTCACCCGCAGTCCCAGCACCGTCGAGGCCACCGGGTTCGCCCCGACGACCTGGAACCTGCGACCGACCCCGGTGAACCTGAAGACGACCATCAGGACGATGGTCAATCCCACCCCGATCCAGAAGATCCGGGTCACCCCGAGGAAACTCCCTTTGGCCCACTCCGAGAGAGCGGGCGGCACCGGTTTCTGGATGGCGACAGTGGTGTAGTACCGATTGGCGATCCCGGCCACGATCTGGCCCACCGCCAAGGTCACGATCAGGGCGTTGAGCTTGAGCCCGCCGATCAGGATGCCGTTGACCAGCCCGATGACTGCGGCGATACCGATGGCAGTCAGATAGGCAACCCAGATCCGTTCGTCCGATTGCTGCCCGACCCCGACCATGAGCAGGCCACCGAGGAGAAAGATGCCGGGGATGCTGAGATCGATCCCCCCGGTCATGATCACCAGCATTTGGCCGAGGGCGGTGATGGCGAGGAAGGTGCCAAGCAGGGCGATGGCAGCCAGACCCGAGCTGCTGAACGTCGCAGGGGCCCAGACCGAGGCCACGACGACGAGAAGGATCAGGGCCAGGTACACCGGCATGTACCGGGAGCCCACCACGAATGAGGTGATGAACGACGAAGGCGCGCTGCGGTTTCCAGAGCTCATCGAGCCGCTCCGACAGAGGCAAGGTCCAATCCCACGGTTCTGGCGACGTGGTCACGCGACCCGTAGGCGAGGTCCCTCACCCGGCCCATGTCGACCCCGATCAGTTCTCCCTCACGCTTCAGCGGTCGGCCGGCGACGAACACCGAATCGACGTTCGACGTGTCCATCCCCCACACCACCGCGCCGATCGGATCGTTGATCGGGTAGATGTTGGCCTTATCCGTGCGGAGGACGATGAGGTCGGCCTCCTTCCCGGGGGTGAGAGAGCCGGTGACATCGGCAAGACCGTTGGCCCGAGCCCCCTCGATCGTGGCGTAGCCGAGAACCTCCCGGGTCGTGAGCAGATCGGGCACGCCTCCTTTCCCGGCAAGTTGCAGGTCGAACAGGCTGGCGTGTTGGAGAGAGATCACCGTCCGCATCTGGGTGAACATGTCGGTCGGCACGTTGCTCTCGGCATCGACTCCGAGACCCGGCCGAAGGTCCCGATCTATGAGGCGCTGAATCGGTGGCATCCCGTAGCCCATCATCATCCCCGCCGCCGCAGTCAAGGCGAAGGTGCCGCCGCTGTCACCGATAATGCCGATCTCCTCGTCGTCGAGAGAGGCGCAGTTGACATAGGTCGTGTCAGGCCCCATCAGTCCGGCCGCGGCCATCTCCGCGAGCTTCCCCTCACCGCCGGCCCCACCCATCCCCACATGAACCGAGATCCGGGCCCCGACCTCCCGCGCCAGTTCCCAGTGTGACCGGGTCGTCTCGATCGAGGAGAACTCCGGGCCCGGTGGCGCAAGGGCGAGGGTGAGTAGCTGGTCCCGTGTCGAGAAGTGTGTGCCGGCGATGTCTTTCAGCCATTGCGCCTGCTCCGGGTCGGGCTCCTTCCACCACGGATGCCCGTAGGCGAGGACGCCACGTATCCCCGATTCTGTGTGGGCGGCGATGGCGGACTCGGTGTGCTCCGGCGTGGCCTGGACATGGGACCAGTCGAGAATCGTGGTGATGCCGGCGTTCACAGCCCCGAGGAGGCCGACCAGATTCCCTATGTAGACGTCCATGGGTCGGTAGCCGGGGCCGATGATCCGGGACAATGCAGCCGGGTCCCCTATCCGGCTCCCGGTCAGGGCGTCGTCTCCAAAGTTTCGGAACAGCCCTTCCCACACGTGTCGGTGGGTGTCGACGAATCCGGGCATGACGATCGAATTCGAGACATCGATCTCTTCGGCGTTCCCGGCCCGCAAGTCGGGACCCACCGCTGCGATCTTCGACCCTTCGATCAGCACGTCGGCGCGATGGAAGTTGCCCACCTTCCGATCCAGGCTGAGCACACAGCCGTCTTTGAGGAGGATCCGGCTCATCCCACCGCCGACTTCCTATGAGGTTCACTGATCGAGCTCAATGAACAGTGACACTACACACTGTCGGGCCTGGTGTTCAGTGATGCTTAGTTACCGCGACAGGGTTGCGCAGCGTCAGTAGACAGCCTGATCAGATCGAGGCTCCGACCCGACGCAACAATCTCGAACGGAGCAGAAGGCTCACCGCGGCGCCAAAGACGAAGCCACCGACATGCGCCTCCCAGGCGACACCACCCCCGGATACAGCGAACTGGGCCACGAACCAGAAGATGAGGAACACGACGGCTGGTACCGGGATCAGGAACCAGCCGACAAATGAGAGGACCCGGTGCCCTGGAAAGAGAACAGCGTACGAGCCCATGGCCACCGCGATCGCACCAGACGCCCCGACCAGGGGAACGGTCGCATCGGGATTCACCACGATGTAGGCCGCCGTGGCCGCCAGACCGCCGATCAGATAGAGGAGCAGGTAGCCGAGATGCCCGAAGGCCTCCTCCACGTTGTTGCCGAAGATCCAGAGAAACCACATGTTGAACAAGAGGTGGGCGGTCCCCCCGTGGAGGAACATCGAGGTGAACAGGGCAATGAACACGTTCTTGTTGGGGAAGATCGGGGCCTGGGCACCGGGGAGGCACAGGTCGGCGAGGATCTCATCGACGCCAAGTGGGGCGCCGGTGGTCACCTCGCAGGCGATGGCCGCCCGCTCATACACAAACGCCTCCTGATCGTCCGGGCTCCCCCGGCCCTGCACCAGATAGAAGACCAGGATGTTGGCGGCGATCAGAACCAGGGTGATGACCGGAGTGATCCGCGTCGGGTTGAGGTCACGAATCGGTAACACGGCGCCGCGATCCTATGACCGGCCTCCCGTAATCGGGACGGTCAGGGGTCATGTGCGGACCTGTGGATCCCGATTACGGCAACACGCAAGCCGTATGGCTACCGAATCGGTCAAGAAATGTGGCCTCCCCGAGGATTCACTTGGCGCCGTCATGTACATTGGGGGCCAGATCTCGAACTACGGGAGAAATGGTCGGCCGGAGTTGACACCCTGGCTGGGAGGCACAATCTCGGCCGACGTTGGGCAGGGAAGTTCGGGCAGGGGGCGGACGCAAGTCCGCCCCCTTCACTTGTCCCGGGGTGCCGGGATGACTGAGTCAGTCGGTGTGGACCAAGAACCGGTCGATCTTGTCCTGCACCGAGTCGTTGATCCGGGCTTCGAGTTGGGCCAGTGCTCGTGCGATGGCCAGCTCCTCGCCGATCACCGGCCGGGCCGGGTCGACCGGGTTGCGACGGGCCCGACCACTCGCCTCGAAGTGATCCTCCCGCAGGTCCAACTCGGCGATGGCCACCGTCTCGATGTCGTCCTCGACGAGGTGAATGGACAGCACGACGTCCATGTTCTCTTCCATGCCTACCTCGCTAGTAGGGGTGCACTCAAACCTAGTCCTCCGATGCAACCCGGTCGGGGCGGCCGCGGTAAGTTTGAATTGTGGAAGCGGCAGGACTCATCGCCGGATCTGGCTGGGCGTCGGGGATAAACCTCTATCTGGTCGCCCTCATGCTGGGGGCAGCAGGGCGACTCGGTTGGGCCGACATCCCCGAGGTGTTGACCCGGCTCGACGTGATGATCGTGGCCGGGGTCCTCTTCCTGATCGAGTTTGTCGCCGACAAGATTCCATTCCTGGACAGCGTCTGGGATGCGATACACACCGTGATCCGGCCCCTGGGAGCGGCAGCGCTGGGGGCGGTGATCGCCGGTGACGCAGCCAGCATCGGCGCCGCCGCCGGGGGGCTGATTGCCGGAGCGCTGGCTCTCGATGCCCACGCCGCCAAGGCTTCGACCCGTGTCGTTATCAACGCCTCCCCCGAGCCGTTCAGCAACATCGGGATCTCCCTCGCCGAGGACGTGGGAGTCGCCGGTCTTGTCACCCTGGCCGTCACCTATCCCATCCCCACCATCATCGTGGTCGCCATCCTCGTGGTGGCCGCCACCGCCCTCACCATCTGGTTGTGGCGGAGCGCTCGCCGCGGCTGGAGGAAGCTCGGCACCTGGCTGGAAGACAAGGCCTGGTATCCGTCGGCAAGCTGATGCTGTGCGTGAGAACCCCCCTCCCCCCTTCGGGGTACTCCCCCTGCCGGGGGGAGAAACGGAAGCGACGTTTCCTCCCCCGAAGGGGGAGGCGGCCCGTCAGGGCCGGAGCGGGACTCTTTGTTTCCTCCCCCGAAGGGGGAGGTGGCCCGTCAGGGCCGGAGGGGGACTCTTTGTTTCCTCCCCCGAAGGGGGAGGTGGCCCGTCAGGGCCGGAGGGG
>CAZRID010000178.1:0-6766 GCA_964600055.1 uncultured Acidimicrobiaceae bacterium | reverse complement strand
TCTGTGGTGGGCGTACTGCTCACCCATGGCCACATCGATCACACCGGTGGCAGCGGCCAACTCGCTCGGGCCACCGGGGCCGCCGTCTACGTGCACCCCGACGACGACTTTCTCACCCTGCATCCCGCCGAACAGCTGAGGGCGATGTTCGGCATGCTGCCACCGGGTGTCTACGACGTCCCGGAGAAGTTCGAAGCACTTACCGACGGCCAAACCCTGGACGTCGCCGGGCTGCGCTTAGGTGTTCGCCACACCCCCGGGCACACTCCGGGGCACTGCTGTTTCTACCTGGAAGACCATGAAACGCTTTTCTCGGGCGATCAACTATTCGCCGGGTCCATCGGTCGGACCGATCTTCCCGGTGGGTCCTTACCGGCGCTGATGACCTCGATGGAGGACAAGGTCCTGATACTCCCCGACGAGACAAGGGTCCTCCCCGGCCACGGCCCCGAGACCACGATCGGTCGGGAACGGGCAACCAACCCGTTCCTCCTTTGATTGCCGGCCGACTTCGCCCGGAGGCAACCCTCAGCCCTTGACGGGTGTCAGGCTGTGGAGGGTTCACACCTCGGGGCGAACAGGCGCTGGTCGGCCGGAGCTTCCGCCTCGCTTGAAGTCCGTTTCTCCCCCCGAAGGGGGGAGTACCCCGAAGGGGGGAGTACCCCGAAGGGGGGAGGGGGATTCTGGGACTCCACGCCGAGGAGCCCTCTCCGGCCCTGGCGGGGCCACCTCCCGTTCGGGGAGAAGACAAGAGTTCCCCCTAATGGAGGTGGTTCTGGTCTCTGTTTCTCCCCCCGAAGGGGGGAGTACCCCGAAGGGGGGAGGGGGGACTCTGGGGTCCGCCGGCAATCAAGGCAGCGTTAACCTCTCCCGTCCCATGAGTTTCCAGCCACCCAAAGGCACCGACGACATCGGCGCGCCCGAATCGCACATCTGGCGTGACGTGCTCCGGGTGTGGGAGAGCTGGGCCGACCGCTACGGATATCCCCTTGTGATGACGCCGTTGTTCGAGGCCACCGAGCTCTTCGAGCGGGGAGTGGGCGACGACACCGAGGTGGTCACCAAGCAGATGTACACCTTTACCGACCGTGGCGGTCGCTCGGTGACGCTGCGTCCCGAGGGCACTGCGGGTGTGGTCAGGGCCTTTCTCAACTCCGGGACCAAGGGTGCCTGGAAAGGCGCCTATTCGGGGCCGATGTTCCGCTACGAGCGGCCTCAGGCCGGCCGCCGGCGTCAGTTCTGGCAGCTCGGCGTGGAGTACCTCGATGTCGAAGGCCCGGCGGCTGACGCCGAGGTCATCGAGCTCGGCTATCGATTTCTCACTGCCGTGGATGTCGCCGGTCTCGAGGTCAGGCTCAACTCTCTGGGTGACGAGAAATGCAGACCCGCCTATGTGGCCACCCTTCAGGAGTACCTGGTCGAGCGGAAGTCACAGCTTTGCAAGGACTCGCAGTCCCTGGTTGACGTCAACCCGTTGCGGGTCCTCGACTGCAAGGTGTGCGCCCCGGTGCTCACCGATGCTCCCGCCATGAAGGATCACCTCTGCGAGCCGTGCGCCGCTCACTACACCGAGGTGAAGAGCTCGCTCGATCGTCTCGACATCCCATTCGTGGAGGATGGCCGACTGGTCCGGGGGCTCGACTACTACACCAGGACAGCTTTCGAGTACATAGCCACCGATCTCGTCGCAGCGCAGAACGCAGTCGGCGGTGGAGGCAGGTACGACGGTCTTGCAGAGGCGATCGGCGGACGACCCGCCCCGGGCGTCGGTTTTGCCCTTGGCATGGATCGAATCACTCTCTCCTCGAGTCTCGAGCCAGAGTCGAAGGTCGATGTGTTCGTGGTCTCCGAGACCAATCCGGCGGAGGCACTGCTAGTGGCATCGTTGTTGAGGAGCGAGGGATTGAGAGTCGACTTCGATACCGAGGGCAGGTCGGTCAAGAGTCAGTTCAAGGCGGCATCCCGTTCTGCTGCCCGTGCCGTCGTGGTGCTCACTGGCAGCGACGAGCCGGCCGATGCCCGGGTAGGTGACGAGCGGGAGCAGATGCCCCTGAGCAAGCTGGCCGGGTGGCTGAAGGATCGTCTCGGATGAGAACCCACGCCGCTGGAGCACTCCGAGAGTCGGCAATTGGCGAACTGGTGACAGTCGCTGGATGGGTGCAGCGACGACGTGATCACGGCGGCATCGCCTTCCTCGATGTCCGCGACGCCTCGGGCGTGATTCAGGTGGTGGCCGACCCGACCGAGCACGAGCAGGTCGCCGACCTCCGCATGGAGTACTGCATTTCGGTCACCGGAACGGTGCGTGCCCGGCCCGAAGGGACCCAGAACCCCGATCTGCCTACCGGGATGGTCGAGATCGGTGTGGAAGAAGTCATCGTCCTCTCCCCGGCCGAGACCCTGCCGTTCATGATCGACGATCGTGTCGACGTCGACGAGAGAGCAAGGCTCCGCTATCGGTATCTCGATCTGAGACGCCCCCGGATGGCGGCCAACCTCCGGGCGCGCTCCCGGGCCACGGCAGCCATCAGACGGACCCTCGACGACCAGGGCTTTCTCGAGGTGGAGACACCGACACTCATCAACAGCACTCCGGAGGGGGCGCGGGACATGCTGGTGCCCTCCCGGCTCCGTGCGGGGGAGTTCTACGCTCTCCCTCAATCACCCCAGTTGTTCAAGCAGCTGCTGATGATCTCCGGCGTCGAGCGTTACTTCCAGATCGCCCGCTGCTACCGGGATGAGGACTTCCGCGCCGACCGTCAGCTCGAGTTCACTCAACTCGACCTCGAGGGATCGTTCTGGGATCAGGACGATGTCCTCGATGCGATCGAGAGCGTGCTGGTGGTGGTGGTCAAGGAGCTGCGAGGGGTGGAGGTGCCACGACCTTTTCTTCGCCTGACCTGGCACGAGGTAATGGACCGGTTCGGCTCCGATAAGCCCGACCTGAGGATCGGGGCCGAGATCGTCGACCTCTCGGATCTGTTCGTGGATAGCGGGTTCGGTGTGTTCAAGGGCGCCCTCGACAACGGGGGAACTGTGCGGGGACTCAATGTCGGGCCCCAGGAGTGGTCCCGGGCCCGGGCCGACGCTCTCACCGAACGCGCCAAGGAACTCGGCGCCAAAGGCCTGGTTTGGATGGTGGTCGAGGACGATGGCTCGTTGCGCTCGCCGGTGGCCAAGTTCTTGGGTGAGTCCGAGCTGACGGGCATCAAAACTGCTCTCGCCGCGGGGCCTGGTGATGTCCTGCTCCTCGCCGCAGACCGATGGCGGGTTGCGGTGCAGGTGCTGGGTGGTCTCCGCAACGACCAGCTCCGGCCCGAGGGCCACGACGACCTCGCCTTTCTATGGGTGGTCGACTTCCCGCTCTTCGAGGAGGGAGAGGACGGTTCGATGACGTTCTCCCACCATCCGTTCACCGCGCCGGCCTCGATCGACGAGATGCGGTCCAACCCGAGCGGGGCCTTGTCCAAGGCCTACGACGTCGTTCTCAATGGCGTCGAACTCGGATCGGGCTCGGTTCGAATCCATGACCCGGCCCTCCAAAGACAGGTCTTCGACATCCTGGGCATCGACCCCGAGACCGCCGAGAAGAGATTTGGCTGGTTTCTCGAAGCGTTGCGCTATGGCACTCCGCCACATGCCGGATTCGCCTTCGGGATCGACCGTTTGGTCATGGTGCTCCAGGGCGAGACGTCGATACGTGAGGTCATCCCCTTCCCCAAGACCCAAAGCGGTGTCGACCCGATGACCGGTGCCCCGACTTGGGTCGACGAGACCCAGCTCGAGGAGTTGGGCATCGCCCTCACCGACGAGGCAATTGCTCGCCGGGATGTGCCCGAGGTCTAACGCAGTCCTGTCGACTTGTGACCTTCGTCCCTGGAACTGCGCCCTGATCCCGACTGATGGTCGGATCATCAGAAAGGAGGGTCGATATGACGCTTACTGCAACTGAGACGGTCAGGGCTCATCAGCCGCTCCCCGTCCAGATCACGGAGGGATTGCTGATCCTGCTCGGCATCAGCGCCTTGGCCGGCGGTGCCGCGCTGATATTCGGGCTTGGTGACGGACAGCTGATGGCTCCGGCTGAGTGGCTGGAGAACCTCCCGATCATTGATAGTTGGGTGGTGCCTGGGCTCGTGCTCGGGATCGGTTTCGGGCTTGGCTCCCTCCTCGCGGCTTATGGGATGATCCGCCGGCCGCGTTGGGATTGGGCCGCCTTCGCCGAGCAACCCACCGGGCACCATTGGTCATGGATCGGCACAGTCCTCATCGGTCTGTGACACGTGGTTTGGATGGGCCTCGAGTTGGCCTACCTGCCGTTTTCGCCGCTGCACCCTGTATATGTGGCCATCGGGGTCGCTCTGCTTCTCCTCCCGTTCCTGCCCTCGGTGCGGAACCAGCTGAAGCGAACCAGTAAGGGGTAAACCCGTTACCGTTGGCTCGGATGAATGATCCGGCCAACCGGCGCCTGTTTGCCCGAGCTGTGAAAGCCAGAGGGGTCTGTTGACCGATGGGGGATCGTTCCCTGAGCGAAGGGCAAAGTCGGCCGGTATAGGGCGGCTCGGATGAGCGATCTCTTCTCGTCACGAGCCGACGAACTGGCGGCTCGTGCCGCTCCCCTCGCGACCAGGATGCGGCCCCGCTCGCTCGACGAGGTGGTGGGCCAGCCGGCGCTCATGGGTGATGGGGCGGCCTTCAGACGCGTCGTGGAGTCGGGGCGACCGGTGTCGATGCTGCTTTGGGGGCCGCCGGGGACCGGCAAGACCACCCTCGCCCGGTTGGTCGCCACCCGGGCGGAGGCCGCCTTCGAGACCCTGTCCGCCACCTCGGCCGGGGTGAAGGACATCCGTGAGGTGCTGGCCGGGGCCAAGAGCCGTCTCGCTACCGACGAGCGGAGGACGGTGTTGTTCCTCGACGAGATCCATCGGTTTGCCAAGAATCAGCAGGACGCCCTGCTGCCAGGTGTCGAGGACGGCACTCTGATCCTGATCGGGGCCACCACCGAGAACCCGTTCTTCGAGGTCAACTCACCGTTGATGAGTCGGATGACCCTGTTCCGGCTCGAGTCCCTCGGTCCCGAACAGGTGTCGGAGCTGGCACAGCGTGCCCTCGTCGACTCGGAGCGCGGGCTGGGCGACATGGGCCTGAAGATCGACTCCGACGCCGTCGCGGAACTGGGCAATCGCACCGGTGGCGATGCCCGACAGGCGCTCAACGCTCTCGAGGTGGCCGCATTGCTCGCCTCGGGCGACCAGCGAGGCACCATCTCGCACGAGGACGTGGCCGAGGCCCTGCAAAGACGCATCGTCCGCTACGACAAGGTGGGCGATCAGCACTACGACGTCATCTCGGCGTTCATCAAGAGTGTCCGTGGCTCGGATCCGGATGCCGCGCTGTATTGGCTCTTCCTCATGCTGGAGGGTGGCGAGGATCCTGAGTTCATCGCCCGCAGGTTGATCATCCTCGCCGCCGAGGACATCGGTCTCGCCGAACCGTATGCGTTGCCCCTGGCGATGGCGGCCGCCGACGCTCTTGCCTATGTCGGGCTTCCCGAGGCGAGCTTCCACCTCGCAGAAGCGACCATCTACCTGGCCACTGCCCCCAAGTCGAACTCGGTGGGTAGGGCCATGGCGAAAGCCCGGCAGCTCGTCGACGAGGGGCCATCACCAAACGTCCCTCCCCACCTCAGGTCAGCCGCCTACCCGGGCGCCGAGAAGCTCGGCCATGGATCCGGCTATCTCTACTCCCACGACTACGAGGGCGGGGTCACAACACAGCAATACTTTCCGGACGGCGTCCCACCGGAGGTGATCTACGAGCCGGGGGAGAGGGGAGAAGAGGAGGCGATCAAGACCCGGCTGACCGAGATCGACCGAATTCTCGGGCGGGAGGGCCGGGGCTGAGAGGTACCCTCCACCCATGCTCGATCGGATGTGGTGGTTCGTGACCGGTGTGGTTGCCGGGGGTTGGGTCACGGTTCGCGCCCTCAGGCGGAGGCCGACCCCGATGGAGTGGCGCAACGCGGCTGCTGCCAGCGGGTCCGAACTGCTCGACCTGGCAGCGCGGGCGGTTCGACCCAATAGAAGCCGCTAGCCGGCGCACGCTCGTTAACCTCGCTGCTCCCGCCCCACGAAGGCTCGATTCCGTTGGACAGTCACCAAATCCGAACCGCTTTCACCTCCTTTTTCGAGGAGAAGGGCCATGTCGTACGCCCTTCGGCCTCCCTGATCCCCTACGACCCGACGCTGCTCATCACCAATGCCGGGATGGTTCCGTTCAAGCCATACTTCCTGGGCGAGGAGCCCCCACCGTTCCAACGGGCGACCACCGTGCAAAAAGTGGTGCGGACCATCGACATCGACATCATCGGCACCACCCAGCGCCACCTCTCCTTCTTCGAGATGCTGGGCAACTTCAGCTTCGGTGACTACTTCAAAGAAGAGGCGATCGCCTGGGCCTACGAGTTCGTAAGCGAGCGTCTCGGGCTCGACCCCAACCGGCTCTGGTACACGGTCTTCGACACCGACGACGAGGCGGCCGGAATCTGGGAGAGCCACGTTCCGGCGGATCGGATCCAGCGCAGAGACGAGAAGGACAATTTCTGGCAGATGGGGGTCCCTGGGCCATGCGGGCCGTGCTCGGAGATCTTCTACGACAAAGGCCCCGAGTATGGCGAAGGCGGTGGCCCGGCCCACGGAGACGAGGACCGTTTCGTTGAGATCTGGAACCTGGTCTTCATGCAGAACATCCAGGACGAGCCCTATCA
>CAZRID010000177.1:0-6820 GCA_964600055.1 uncultured Acidimicrobiaceae bacterium | reverse complement strand
GGTCGTCTGTGAGGAGGACAACTGAATGACGACCGTCCTGGAGCGAGCCGACGCGGCTTCGGCCGACGTCGGATTCAAGACACCGCCCGCCTACGTTCGTGACTGGGCCGACCGCACCCCGAACGGCGTGGCCATGCGTGAGAAGGACTTCGGGATCTGGCAGGAGGTCACCTGGTCCGAATATTGGCAATCGGTCCTCGATGCCGCTCACGGTCTTCTCGCTTTGGGGGTCTATGAGGGGGATCGTGTCTCCATCCACTCCGAGGATCGCCCGGAGTGGGTGATCCTCGACATGGCGACGGTGGCGGTACGGGCGATAACCGTTGGGCTCTATCCCACCAACCCCCCGGCAGAGGTGCAGTATCTCCTCTCCGACTCCGGCTCCGCTGTCCATCTGGCCGAGGATCAGGAACAGGCGGAGAAGGTCATGCAGGTCATCGACTCGCTGCCCAACCTGCACAAGATCATCCATGTCGAACCACGCGGGTTCCGGAGGTGGCGCGACGACGAGAGATTCATCCTCTGGGACGACTTCATCGCGCTGGGTCGTGAGCATCGTGCCGCAAACCCGGGAATGGTCGAACAGATCATGGCTCAGGCAAGCGCCGATGACGTGATCACGCTTGTCTACACGTCGGGGACCACCGGCCCACCAAAGGGGGCGATGCTCACCAACGCCAACTTTGCCTTCAATGCAGAGGTGCTGATCGGGGTGCCGGGTCGGACACCGGACAACAAGGCGATCGGGCCCGACGATCTCATCCTCACCTATCTCCCGCTCTGCCATGTCGCGGAGAGGATCTTCTCAACGTGGTCTTCTGTCTCCCATGGACCGTCGCTCAACTTTGCCGAGTCGATCGAGACCGTTCAACAGAACCTGAGAGAGATCCAGCCGACGATCTTCTTTGCGGTGCCACGCATCTGGGAGCGTATTCATGCCTCGATTGCGATCAAGGGTCGGGATGGGACGTGGTTCAAGAGGCTCTGGTTCGGCTTCGGGATGAAGCTGGCCGCGGCCATCGGCGACCAGAGGGTGAAGAACGACGGCGACCACACCGTCACCAGCCGCCTCCTCTACATGGTCGGCCAGCCGATAGTCTTCAGGGCGCTCAAGGAGCGGATTGGGTTGCGCAGAGTGCGGTACGCCGCGAGTGGCGCCGCCCCGATCGCACCTGAGGTGATCCGTGACTTCCTCGGGCTCGGTGTTCCCCTGTTCGAGCTGTATGGCATGACCGAGAACTCGGCAGTGGCCACCTGCAACTTCCCCGGCGCCAACAAGGTGGGGACGGTGGGGGTTCCCTACCCGGGGACCGAGCTGCGCATCGACGAGGACACCGGTGAGATCCAGACCCGTAACCCGGGCACGTTCAAGGGCTATTGGAACAAGCCCGAGAAGACCGCCCAGGCATTCACCGAGGACGGCTGGCTGAAGACCGGTGATGTCGGGGAGTGGGTTGATGGAACCCACGTCAAAGTGGTCGATCGGATCAAGGACATCATCATCACCTCGGGTGGGAAGAACATCTCGCCCTCGGAGATCGAGAACACGCTCAAGACTTCGCCCTACATCAAGGAGGCGATGGTCATAGGCGACGGCCGCAAGTACCTGACGGCTTTGGTCGCCATCGAGTCCGACGTGGTTGGCGACTGGGCAACCCGTCGCCAGATTCCGTACACGACCTACCGGGACCTGACCGAGAAGCAAGCAGTGATCGAACTCATCCAGGGGGTGGTCAAGGAGGCCAACAACAAGGTCGCCCACGTTGAAGGCGTGCAGAAGTTCCGGCTCATCCCCAAAGAGCTCGACCACGAGGATGGTGAGCTGACCGCAACCCAGAAGTTGAAGCGCAGCTCGATGAGCAGCATGTTCGGTGAACTGATCGAAGACATGTATCGCTCGTGACAGGCAGCTTCGTCGTGCTGGCTCAGGAGACGGCGGTCCCCAACGAGTTCGCCCAGATGCTCGTCGACGGGATCAGCTTTGGGGCCATCTACGCGTTGCTGGCGATGGGATTCGTCATCATCTTCAAGGCGACTTCGGTGCTCAACTTTGCCCATGGGGCCCTCACCGGGGTGGGGGCGTTCCTGGCGGCCAGCTTCGCCACGGTCCTCGACTTTCCCGCTCGTTACCTGCCATTTCTCCCCGAATGGGCGCAGTGGACCGTCAACGTCCTCACCGCTCTCCTCGCCGCCGCGCTGGTCGGTGTCCTCCTCGAGCGTGTGTTCCTCAGGCCCATGGTCGGTGAAGCGCTCTTTGCGGTGGCAATCGTGACGCTGGGAATCGACATTGTGGTGAGGACGATCACCAACGACTGGATCGGGACCAACCCCCGCCCCATTGGTGCCCCATGGGGTCTCAACGTCGTCGACCTGGGATGGGTCCGGATTGCGTGGTCGGAGATCATCCAGATCATCGTGACCGTCGCGCTGTTGGGCGCGATAGCACTCTTCTTCCGAACCCGGACCGGGGTGGCGATGCGGGCAACCGCGTTTGACCAGGAGACTGCGAGGGCGCAGGGAATCAATGTGGGTCGGGTCTTCTCGACGGCCTGGGCCATCGGCGCCCTTCTCGCCGGTGTTGCCGGGATCTTCTTCTCCACGTTCCCGAGGCGCGCCACAGGTGTGGATCAGGCGACGGCTTTCATCGCATTTCGAGCCTTCCCGGCGGTCATCATCGGTGGGCTCGACTCGATCCCGGGTGCAGTGGTCGGTGGGTTTGCGATCGGGATCGCAGAGGCCGCGGCCAACACCTATCTCGGCTTCGAGTTTCTCGGCTCGGGTTTCCCCGGCATCGTCGGGTACCTCCTGATGATGCTCGTCCTCCTCATCCGCCCCTACGGCCTGTTCGGAACTCCGGAGATTCGAAGAGTATGAGAGCTTCGCTCCGCTCCGCCGTTGTACGTTCTACTTCTTACGTAATACGTAGAACGTACAACGTAGAACGGGCGTCCTCTCACGGGGGGACCCCATGAGAGGACGCCCTCTGCTCTACACGAGTTACGAGACAGACCAGGCGCTGCTCAACACCACCGCCAAGAAGGTGATGCTCGGATTGTTCGCACTGGTCCTGATCTCGATCCCGTTCCAAATCATCCCCGGTCTGAAGTTTCTCGGCGCGGACGACTGGTTGCGGCTTCTATCGACAACGGCGATCTTTGCCATTGGGGCACTAGGGCTGAACATCCTCACCGGGCTCGCCGGGCAGGTCTCCCTCGGGCATGCGTTCTTCATGGGGATCGGGGCCTACACCGCGGTGTGGTTGGGCGGGCCGCCTGGAGGGCCGTTGCTAGGTCTCGGGCTACCCATCTGGATCTGGCTCCCGGCGGCCGGGATCGTCGCCGCCCTGATCGGTGTCGCCGTCGGGCCGACCGCGGTGAGGGTCCGTGGCCTCTATCTGGCGATCGTCACCCTGGGCCTGGTCTTCATCGGCGAATACTTCTTCCGCAACTGGAACTCCCTGACCGGAGGAGCCCAGGTGGGGCGTGACTTCCCTCCGCTCCAGTTCCGCATCTGGAAGGAGGAGCCGCCGCTCATCGACTTCACCACCTCCAGCACCTGGTTCGGCGTCGAGGTCTCGGGAACGGCCAAGACCTTCTTCATCCTGGCGATTGGCGCAGTGGTCTTCACCCTGTTCGCCAAGAACTTGCAGCGAACACGGGTAGGGCGGGCGTTCATGTCGATCCGGGACCGGGACATTGCCGCCGAGATCATGGGTGTCAACGAGTTCGCCTACAAGCTGCTCGCCTTCGGGATCTCTTCGTTCTATGCCGGGATTGCAGGTGCCCTGCTCGCATCGTTCGTGACGAGGGTCATACCCGAGCGATGGGACCTCTTCCTGTCGGTTCAGTTCATTGCCATCATCCTGATCGGTGGTGCAGGGACAGTGACCGGGGCCCTGCTCGGATCGGCTTTCGTCGTCCTGCTCCCACGAATCGTGCAGAACTTCACCCTGTGGATGGAGTCGGTCGCCACCGAGGGCGATGGCATCCTCTCTTCGATCGCCAACGTCTTCATCGCCACCACCCCCGACGACTTCGGCCTGATCAACACGTTCGCCGGCGTAGGCCCGGGGTTATCGGTGGCCCAGCTCAATCTCGTCCTCTACGGTCTGTTGATCATTGTCTTTCTCATCTTCGAGCCACTCGGCTTGTACGGCATCTGGCTTCGTATCCGCAACTATTGGAAGGGTTGGCCGTTCACATATTGAGCGGCCGCGAACAGAGTGCCCCATGGGCACTCTCATGACAGAGGAGGAAGGAAAACAATGAGAAAAAAGTCCAAGTGGCTGGCGCTCCTGCTGGTGCTCGGTCTCGTTCTCGCCGCCTGCGGTGACGGAGGCGCCGGTGACACGACGACGACGGCATCGGGGGGAGACGAGACCACGACCACGTCCGGTGGCGGCGATGAGACCACCACCACGGCGGGCGAGGAGCCGGCGGAGATCGCAACCGACGTCGGTGTCGATCTCGAGGCTTCTACTATCACCGTCGGGCTGCTGTCAGACCTCAGTGGGCCGTTTGCGCCACTGGTGCAGGTCATCAACTCTGGCCACGAGATGTATTGGGCATCCGTAAACGACGCGGGTGGAATCAATGGTCTTCAGGTCGAGCTCCAGGTACGTGACACCGGTTATGTCGTCGACACCCACGTCCAGCTCTACGAGGAGTTGAAGACCCAGGTCGTGGCCTTCGGTCACTCGACAGGGTCGCCGCACACCGTGGCGATCAACCCTGCGCTGCAGGCCGACGGGATCCTGGCGATCCCGCTGACCTGGTACTCGGGATGGTCCGACCCGGCGATCAACGCCAATCTGGTGCCGCACGGTGTTCCGTACTGCATCGAGGCGATGAACATGATCGAGTATCTGACCCTCCAGGCTCCGGACGCGGCGACCATTGCCATCGCGTCCAGCCCAGGTGACTACGGCGAAGACTCGAATGCCGGAGCCCGGCTTGCAGCCGAGGCCCTTGGTCTCGAAGTCGTCTACGACGGGACAGGGCTGATCAATGCCGCCGACGAGGCAACGTTGGCCGAGGTAGCGTCCGGGATTGCCGGATCCGATGCCGACCTGGTGTGGGTGACCACCTCGCCCACTCCGTTTGGCTCGATCTACGGTCAGGCACTGGCCGCCGGATATGAGGCTCTCTGGTCAGGTGCCGGCCCGACGTGGAACCCGGCTCTGGTGGGCCCGGATTCCCCGCTCAAGGATGCACTGGCCCGTGACTTCTACATCTCGCAGTACTACGCACCGTGGGCCGCGGAGTCTGACGGAAACCAGGCCGTACGCGATCTGGTGGCCAACTTCGGGCCACCCGACGCGCCGCCACTCGACTATTACGCCGAGGGCGTGATCGAGGCCACCATCCTGCATCAGGCGCTGTTGGCCGCCTACGACGCCGGTGACATGACCCAGGCGGGTGTGCTGGCGGCAGCGAAGGGGCTGGAGTCGGTGACCTTTGAGGGCCTGGCCCCGGACGAGACCTACACCGGGGAGCCCAACGACAGGGTGCAGCGGGCGCAGTTCATATCGCGTCCCGATCCGGCCGGTCTGGCGGACGGATCGTCGACCGGTTCGACACTGATCGAGGAGATGTACACGTCTCCGCTCGCGGCGGCGTTCGAGTTCAACGAAACCTGCTTCAGCCTCGGCTGATCCACTATCTGTGGTGGGCGGCTCCGGCCGCCCACCACACCAGTTTGTGGGCTTTGCGCTCCGGGTGGTCTCAGATTCGGATCGCAAAGCTCATGAGATACAACCCGTGCTAGCGGTCGAGAACCTCGAGGTCGTCTACAACGACGTCGTGCTTGTCCTGCGCGGCATCTCGCTCGAGGTGCCGGACGGAAAGATCGTGGCCCTGCTCGGGGCTAATGGTGCGGGCAAGACCACGACCCTGCGCGCCGTCACCGGGCTGCTCGCAGTGCACGAGGGAGACGTCACCAAGGGTGACATCTCATTCGACGGGGTGGACATCACCGACGAGGACCCGGCACGGAGGGTTAGGAGGGGGATCAGCCAGGTCATGGAGGGGCGGCGAGTGTTCGCCGAGATGACGGTCGAGGACAATCTGCGGGCTGGTGCCTACGCCAATCGTGACAGCAATCGGGTGAAGGAATCCCGGGAACGGGTCATGACCCTCTTTCCCCGTCTCGCCGAGCGTCGCAACGCCACAGCCGGCTATCTGTCGGGTGGCGAGCAGCAGATGCTGGCCATCGGGAGGGCCCTGATGCAGGACCCCAAGCTCCTCATCCTCGACGAGCCCTCCTTGGGCTTGGCCCCGCTGCTGGTGCAGGAAGTCAGGGACATCATCGTGGAGATCAACACGCAGGGGACTTCGGTGCTGTTGATCGAGCAGAACGCCAAGATGGCCCTGTCCATCGCCCACCACGGCTACGTCATGGAGACCGGGAAGATGGTGATGGACGGGGACCCGGTCCGACTGCTCAAGGACGACGACGTCAAAGAGTTCTATCTCGGTCTGCACGCCACCGGTGAGCAGAAGTCGTTCCGTGACGTCAAGCATTACAAGCGACGTAAGCGATGGCTGTCATGAGAAGCGTTTTACGTTTTACGTTTTACGTATTGCGTAGGACGTACAACGCAAAACGGGCGATCCTCGACAGGGGTCGACTATGAGCGGCAAGCTCCTCGAGCGCCGTGCCGAGCGGTCCGGCCCCAAGAGCTATGAGCACCTGCTCGAGGTCAACGACGTCCGCCTCGCCTTCAAGGGGGTCAAGGCGATCGACGGTGTCTCCTTCCACGTCGACGACGGGGAGCTGTTCGCGATCATCGGCCCCAACGGTGCCGGCAAGACCTCATTGT
>CAZRID010000176.1:0-6864 GCA_964600055.1 uncultured Acidimicrobiaceae bacterium | reverse complement strand
CCCCACTTGTCAACCTTTTCCCCCACCCTGACCCATCTGGGCCGTGTGCAACGGACCACCGTCCCGGTGGGCGGGTGCACACGAGAAGTGACACACAAGATCCGTGTGCAACGGGCCACCCCCACGGTGGGCGGGTGCACACGACACGTAGCACAGAGGAGCTGTGTGCAACGGACCACCGTCCCGGTGGGCGGGTGCACACGGCATGGGAATGGCCGGGCTAGGGGGCGGAGGGTTGGAGGGGTATCTTCGGCATCGAGGTCGCCTATGCGACCTCGAGATACGGGTGCCACGCCGGGTCGACCTGGTATCCGGTCGAGGCATATATCCACGCATAGCGACGTGGAGGCCCCGGCTTGGTGTTGAGCCGCAGCCCTGCCTCCGCAAGCATTCGGTCACCTTTGTGGATATTGCATGGGCGACAGCAGGCGACCACGTTCTCCCACGTGTGATTACCGCCCTTGGAGCGGGGATGGATGTGGTCGAGAGACTCCGCCGGACCACCGCAGTACTGACAGCGATGACCGTCACGGCCGAACACGGCGCGGCGGGTGACCGGTGCGGCGCGGCGATACGGCACTTTGACGAAGCGATTGAGCCGCACCACCGATGGGACGTCGACGAACGCACTCTCCGAGCTCCAGATCTCGTCCTTGCCGACGACGATGCTGGCTTTCTGGTTGAGCACGAGGACGACAGCCCTTCGCGCCGTCACCACCGAGAGCGGCTCATAACTGGCGTTTAGTACGAGAACCCTGGCCATAAGGTGTGCTTGTCGCTTGAGGTGACTTTACCAACCAGAATGCGTCAATTCCGCATCCTCGACCCCGATTCGGCGTCGAGAGCACCGATTGCCTTCCCCACGGCAAACGCCAGAGCGTGGGTCCAGCCGTACTTGAGATCGGCCAGACCGACCCGCTCGCTCTCGCCGTCGGTTGCAACCACCCGCAGGTCACCGTTCGCGCCCATCGACACATGGGTTATCTCGAGTGGGATCTTGCCCAGCACCTGACACCATGCGTCGGAGATGCCCTGGGCGATGGCGGTCGGGGTCGGGGCCACCACCCGGAACGACCGAACCGCAGGGCCGATGACCTCGACCCGGGCCCCACCCTTGATCGGCGTGACCTCGACCGCGACACCGATATCCGTCCCTACCCTGCCAAAACGGGACTGTCCGATCTGAAGTGTGGGGTGGTCGTGCGACCGAACCCCGTAGGCGACAAGGAGCTCACGGACCCGATCGAGGACCTCCACCTCGTCGGCGTCGTCGTCGAGTTTGACCCTTATCCCCGATTCGACGTCGTCGAGGTCGAGCGAAACCGAGGCCACACCGGGTATGTCCTCGAGTCGCGAAATCAGCTTTTCTCTCATGAAAGCGCCCGCATTCGTCGCCGCCACCGCAGATAAGACTCCAGATCCTCCTGTCGGGTTTCCGACATGCCGGCGCCGTATGCGGTATGAACCCTCCAGGCGATGTAGACCGAGGAGGGAAACAATCCACGATGAGCACGCATGGCAACACCAGCCCTGACGGCTTCCCACAGGAGGATCGGCCGACGAATCAACGCCAGCAAGCCTCCGCCAAGCCCCTGCCCATCACTCACGTGTCGGTAGCCCCTCCCTCCGGCCATTCTAGCTCCCACGGGGGTCGCTCGGTAGAGTCTCGGCCCAAGGAAACGACGCGGGAGCTTCATTTGACCGAGGTATCGCCACAACAAATCGAGATGTTCAGCGAGCGCTTCGACCGGATCGCCGCCAATGTCGAAAAGGTGATCCAGGGAAAGCGCGATGTCGTCGAAATGGTGCTACTCGCACTGGTCGCCGAAGGCCACGTCCTCGTCGAAGATGTTCCCGGCGTCGGCAAGACACAGCTGGCCAAGTCGGTGGCTCGATCGATCGACAGTCTCTTCCAGAGAATCCAGTTCACACCAGATCTCCTCCCTTCCGACGTGACCGGAGTCTCGGTGTGGGACCGGAACCGAAACGAGTTCGAGTTCAAGCCAGGGCCGATCTTCGCCAACCTCGTGGTCGGCGATGAGATCAACCGGGCCAGCCCCAAGACCCAGTCCGCCCTCCTCGAGGCGATGGAGGAGCGTCAGGTGACATCGGACGGGGTCACCCGTGCCCTGCCGCTGCCGTTCATGGTCATGGCCACCCAGAACCCCCTCGAGCACGAAGGGACCTATCCCCTCCCCGAGGCCCAACTCGATCGCTTCATGATGCGCGTCGTCATCGGGTACCCGAGCCGGCAGAAGGAGCTGGAAATCCTCGACACCCACGGTGTTCGCTCCACTTTCTTCGATCTCGAGCCTGTGGTCTCCATCGAAGAGGTCGACGAGATGGTCACAATCGCCCGCGGCGTGTCGGTGTCCCAGTCGGTGAAGACCTACATCGTCGACCTGGTCGAGGGAACTCGCACCCACGCCGATGTTCTCCTCGGTGCCTCGCCGCGGTCTGCCCTGTTCCTCCAGCGCCTGGGCCGGGCCCGCGCCGCGTCTCAGGGCCGCGAGTACGTGACTCCGGACGACATAAAGGCCCTGGCCCACCCCGTCCTCGAGCATCGTATGGGGCTCCGGCCGGAAGCCCAGATGCGTGGTGAGTCGCTACCCGAGGCCATCGACGAGTTGATGACCAGGCTCAGAGTCCCGGGGACCACCTCCCGGATCGCCACCTGATGCCGACCCTGCGAGGCTGGGCGCTATCCGGGGCCGGTCTCGCTCTCATCTTGCTCTGGTACGCCCTGGGTGAGACCGAGCTGCTGCTGACGGGTGTGTTCCTGCTGATCGCTCAGGTGGTGGCTGTGGTCTACGTTCGGAGTCGGAAGCCCCGACTCGAGGTCAACCGCAGGCTGGGCTCCTCGACCGTCCACGACGGAGAGACCACGACGGTCACACTCCTCGTCGAGAACCCTTCCCGGCATGCGATCAGCTATCTGACCATCGAAGACGACGTCAATCGTCTCGGTGTGGCCACGTTCGAGATCGCACGGCTCAAGAAGAGAGAATCGACGACCGCTACCTACCGGGTCACCTGCCGGCCGCGAGGGGTGTACCGGGTGGGACCGACGACGGTGCGGGCAAACGATCCGCTCGGGTTGGCCGAGATGAGTGCCGGCACCGGACCGGTCGACAGGATCGTGGTCTACCCGGCCGTTGAAGAGCTCAACGGGTTCCCCATCATCCGGGGCCAGGATCCGGCGATGCAGGCCTCCCGCCCCGAGCACGCCAGACGAGGGGGCGAGGATTTCTACACGCTCAGGGAATACCAGCGTGGTGACGATCTGCGCCGAGTCCATTGGCCGTCTTCGGCCAAGACCGACAAGCTGATGATCCGACAGCTGGAGACGCCATGGCAGTCACGAGCGCTGGTCCTCCTCGACGTGCGCACCTCGAGCTATGAGACCCAGGATGCCTTCGAGAAGGCTGTGTCAGGGGCGGCCACGACGGTCACCCATCTGGTGGGGGCCGGCTTCGATGCCGACCTCTGGGCGGGTGATGCCGAGCCGATCGACGCTTCCCGGTATGCCTCGGCCATGGAGCGCCTCGCCCTGGTCCAGCCAGACCCCGCGATAGACATCGAGGCAGTGGCCGGTCGCATCCGACAGAAGGGCGGAGGCGGTGCACTGGTCATCGTGACCGGAATCGCCGATCGTTCGCTCCTCAGCGTGCAACAGCTCCTGGTCCGGGACTACCCCACCACGGTGCTGATGACGGCATCGGCGTCGACTTCGCAAACACTCGTCGGATTCCACCGGATGGGAGTCACCACAGTCTCGGTCGAGCCCGACCAGCCCTGGGCACCGGCCTGGATGTCCGCGATGAGGAACTCATGGACAACCGCCTCGGTCGGCTAGCCGGCATCGCCGCATTCGTGTTGATGCTCCTGAGACTGGGGCGCCTTCTCGACTCGGGCACCGAGGCCCCCGCCTGGCAGCTGATCATGATCGCCTCTGCGTTCCTCGGAGGCGTGATCTGGTGGCTGCTCAGCCAGACGGTGAGCAATCGAAGGATCGTCGCCGCCGTCTTCGCCATCGCCGGCATCGCCCTCTTCCTCCGAATCTCCGTGTCTCACACGCTGGTCTTGGGCTTTCTCCCAACGGCCGACACTCTCGGGGCCCTGGGTCGTGAGTGGGCCCAAGCCCTCGACCTGATTCGATTCGGCGTTGCCCCTGTCTTCCCGACCTCGGGGATCGTCGCCATCCTGTCCGGCCTGATGTGGGTGACTGGCGCCCTCTACATCTGGGGTGCCACTGGAGGGCCGTCGATAGCAATGATCGTCCCCTCACTCGGGCTCTATCTCCAGTTCGCCGTCATGGACCGGGTACCGGCCGGCCGTGGCTGGATGGTGGCGGTAGCCGCGGTCATCGCTCTTTCCCTCGCATCGATCGGAATCGAGCGACGTCATGAGGCGGGCCGGGTTCGCGACCTGGAAGGCCGTCCCCTTGCGCGAAAAACCGGGAGCATGGCACTGGTGGTCGCCCTGCTGGTCGCTGTGGGGTCTGTTGTCCTGGCCGACAGCGCCACATCCGTGGTCCCGCAGAATGGGAACATTCGCTGGCGATTCGGCGGCGGTTACGGGGCCGGTTTCGGCGGGGTGACTTTCGATCGGCTCGCCGACCTCCAGCAGAGCATCATCCGTCGGACGAACGCGGTGTTGTTCCGCGCCACCCTCGACCCCGATGCTCCGCCTTCCAACGAGATCTACTGGCGTATGGAGAGCCTCGATGTCTTCGACGGCACCGCATGGCGCCCTTCGGCCAGTCAGGCCGACTTCTACGAGCCAGGCGTAGGGGGCGGTGACCCCGACTATGCCTACTCGGGGACCACCCACGACATCACACAGAGGGTTCAGATCGTCAATCTCCGCTCCCAGGTGGTCCCGACCGCCGGTATCGGCCAATTCTTCAGATCCGACTCGGTGAATGTGAGCGGGTTCCAGATCACACCCGACGGATCTGCCATCTATCAGGCCGAACTGGACGAGGGTGACGAGTACGAGGTCCAATCCATCCTTGCCATGAGCAACGATGACCTCGGCGCCCTGGCTACAAGACCCAACGGGACGTTGAGCCCGCTGTTCGCCAACGCCGCCGAGGCCGGGGCTACCACGATTGAGCCCGGTAGGCCCCCGGGCGACGTGACGCTCCCGTCGGATCTCGAAGAACGCTTCCTCCAGCTCCCGGAAGAGTTGCCTGCCGGGATCACCCAGGTGGCGAGGGAACAGACAGCGGGAGCGTCCACGCCATTCGAGGCCGCGTGGCTCCTCGAACGCTGGTTTCACGAGGGTGGCAAGTTCAAGTACTCGACGGACGTGAGCACCGGGCACGCCAATCTCGACCTGGAGGAATGGCTGACCGATCCGGACAGCCTCAACTACAGGGTCGGATACTGCGAGCAGTTTGCCGCCGCAATGGCGGTCCTCGGTCGCAGGGTGGGCATTCCGAGCCGAGTCGTGTGGGGCTTCACGCCGGGACAGGTGGAGCAACAATCCGACGGCAGCGATGTCGTCGTTGTCCGTGACAACAATGCCCATGCCTGGGTTGAGATGTGGATGGACGGGTTCGGATGGGTGAAGTTCGACCCCACCCCGAGGGGTGACGGCACACAACCGGAGAGTCTCACCGCCGAATTCGACCCCACGCTGTTCCTGCCCCCGCCTGGCTCTCAGAACCTTTCGACAATCGATCAGCCCGGGTTCTTCGGTGAGGGAGAACCCCGACTCGACGTCGACGACGCCGACCTCGGGGGCGGCGGGAGCTCGTCAGGTTTCGAGTTCACCTGGGCCTGGCTCATAGTGCCGGTGCTGGTCCTCCTCGCCGGGCTCATCCCCATGCTCAAGGCGTTCCGCAGGAAGAGACGCATCAAGCGTCTGCGTGAGGGCGATATCACGGCGGCCTGGGATGAGATCGTCGACCGTCTGACCGATCTCGGCTCACCGGTGCCGGCGTATCAGACTCCCCTCGAATTTGCCCACGCCACGGACCGTTCCCTGGTGCCCCTGGCCTCGTCGTACTCCGCTGCCATTTACGGGAACCGGAACGGCAGCGCCAAAGAGAGCGACCTCGAGACCGTGGAGAGCTGGATCAAGCTCCGTTTCGAAGGTGGGGTACGGACCAAGGCCATCTTCAATCCGAGGTCCTTGCTCAACCGGAACTGAAGGACTTTATTGCCGGCCGACTTTGCCCGTTTGGCTCCTCTCGAGTTGGGCGGTGGCCGCGTCGCCGGGGACACCCTCACTCATCTGGTGGGAGGTTTCTACCTCGGTCAAACAGACGCCGGTCGGCCGGAGCTACCGCCTCGTCATAGCTCGCCGGTTGTCACCCTGCGTTGCGGGGGACCGACGCCGGCAAGAAGTCGGCCGGCAATCAACCCGAGGCGGATTGCTCTTCGTTGATGTCGTCTTCGACGCGGCGAAGCATGTCGAGAAACCGGGTGCGATCCAGCTCGAAGCGGGTCACGTCTTCTTCGACTTCGCGTGCGATCTCGTCGATGGCAACAAAGAAGGCAAGTTGCCCCTGGCGCAGAGCATCCATCAACTCGCCCTCGTCAGAGCTGACCTGGAAGATGGTTAAACCGTCGGTGACCAGCTTGACGTCGGCCAGGTGATCTTCCATCTCACCTTCGCGCCGCAGGTAGTCCCAGGCTCGACGAACCCTCTGCAGGGACATGCCATTGTCGAGGAGACTTCGAACCACGCGAAGGGCGACGAGGTCACGGAAGGAGTAGAGACGTCTCACTCCAGGTCTCCCGCCGGTGGTCTGTATCGAGGGTTTGACCAGACCTACCCGGTCCCAATAGCGAAGCTGATGATGTGTGCAATTCGTCAGCCGGCAAGCCTGATCGGCTGTAAATGACTGGTCCA
>CAZRID010000175.1:0-6881 GCA_964600055.1 uncultured Acidimicrobiaceae bacterium | reverse complement strand
CAACTTCCGCTGGTGGAGGCTGCAGAGCCCGAGGTCACGACGGAGTACCTCGAAGGCCTGAACATCCACCACTTGGTCTCCCAGTTCACCACCTATCACGACTGCTGTCAGGATCGCGTAATCAACATCCATACCATCGCCGAAGCGGTCGACAGGACGATTGTTCTCCCCGGTCGATCCTTCAGTCTGAACGACCATGTCGGCGAGCGCACCGTGGAGAACGGATATCTGCCGGCCGGGACCATCATCGCCGGCGAGTTGGAGGACACGGTCGGGGGCGGCGTGAGCCAATTCACCACGACCCTCTACAACGCAGTCTTCTGGGGTGGCTACGAGGATGTCGAGCACAAACCGCACTCCTACTACTTCTCTCGCTACCCCGAGGGAGTGGAGGCGACCCTCAACTGGAGAAGTCCCGACCTCAAGTTTCGCAATAACACCGACAACGCCATTCTCATCGACACCCTCTACGGTGACACGTCGATCACGGTCCGGATCTTCGGGGAAAACGACGCCAGGACCCTCAAGGGCGAGCAGTCAGGCGGTAGGAGCAAGGTCTGGGTAGACACCGAAGGTGGGCCCGATGCCCTCCACGTGAAGAACACGGTCTCCGACCGCTTCGCCCCCACCGATCCCCCAGTCCCCAGATATGAGCCGAATCCCGACTTCGCGGTCGACCAGGAGGATCAGACCCAGACCGAGGCCGGAGGGTGGAGTGTGACGGTGACCCGGCGCATCCTTCTCGGCGGGGACGAGAACCAGGTCGTGGATGAGCAGGAGTGGACCGTGCGCTACGCCCCACGCTTCGCCGTGTTCGAGGTCCACCCGTGCATGGTGCCGGGCACCAGCACCACCTGCCCGACAACTACGACGACAACCACCACGATCCCCTCGACCACGACCACGGTCCCCGAGACGGTGACCACGCCACCGCCGACCACGACGACCACCCCGCCACCATGACCGGACCGGTGCGTCAGTAGAAGAGCAGGAAGCTCTCCACCATCGCGAGCGCAGCGGTCTTGCTGGCGTCGTCCCAATCCCCGGCGCGGCGAACCGTGACCGCGTTCTGCAAGACGTACACGTAGTCGATGCTCGGATCGAGCTCGAAGAGCCGTTCGGCGAGCTTTCCGGGGACCGCATCACCCGGGCTGTCGGGGGTGAGTGCCGCCCCGTCCTGACCGGTGAAGCTCCGATCGGTGTCGATCAGGAGCAAGTCGCCCATCTCGACGACTTTGTTGATGAGAACAGTCTGACCCATTAGCGACGGGATCGTACCTCAGGACCCGAGACCACCCGAAGGCTCGCCGATCACGTGCACCTTGACCAGGTTCGTCGAAGCACGAACGTTGGGAGGCACACCGGCCACCATGACCACCCTGTCGCCCTTGCTTGCCGCCCCCTCCGCCTCGAGGATCGAGGCGGCAGCAGCCAGTTCCTCGTCGGTGTACGTCCGCCGCTCGAACGGGTGTGGTGTCACGCCCCAATACAGGGCCATCCGGCGCAGGGTGACCTCGTTCGGGGTAAAGGCAACGATGCTCGCCTCCGGCCGATACTTGGAGATGAGCCGGGCGGTGTTGCCCGACTCGGTGAATGCGACAATCGTCTGAGCGTCGAGATTGTCGGCGATCTCGGTGGCTGCCTGGGAAACGGCCGATGCCACGGTGTTGCCGTCGCCGACGAACGGGACAGGATGATGGCCTCGGTCCGAGAGAGTCCCTTCCTCCATCGCAACACAGATCGAGGCCATCGCGGTCACGGTCTGCACGGGGTAGTCACCGACCGCTGTCTCCCCGGAGAGCATCACGGCGTCGGTGCCGGCCATGACCGCGTGTGCCACGTCGGTCACTTCGGCCCGGGTGGGCCGGGGGCTCTTGGTCATCGACTCGAGCATCTCGGTGGCGGTTATCGAAATGCGACCGGCGGCGTTGGTCTTCTTGAGGATTTCGGCCTGGATGAGCGGGATTCTCTCCAACGGGAGCTGGACGCCGAGGTCCCCTCTCGCCACCATCAGGCCGAACGACGGCTCGATGATGTCGTCGAGGTTCTCATATGCCTGGGCGAGCTCGATCTTGGCGATGATTGGCACGTCACCAGCGAGCTCGGCCACCCGGCGCACGTCATCCCCGCTACGGACAAACGAAGCCGCGACGTAGTCGACACCCAACTCCTGGCCGAAGGCCAGGTCTACCTCGTCTTTGGCAGTGATGATCTCCAGCGACAGCTTGCTGTCCGGAAAGGCCACACCCTTGTGGTCGGACAGGACCCCGCCCACACGCACTTCGGCCACGAGACCGTCCTCAGTCGTGCCCACCACCTCACAGCGGATGAGACCGTCGGCGAGCTGCACCCGGTCACCGGGAACGACGTCGTCGAGCAACGGGTCGTATCTGACCGGGATCAGGTCCTTATTGCCGACACCGCCGTTGGGGACCAGCACGACCTGTCGGCCCTCCTCGAGCATTACCGCACCGTTGATGAACTCTCCCACACGGATCTTTGGGCCCTGGACGTCCTGCATAAGGGCCACGGTGCGGCCTGACTCCTTGGAGGCTGCTCGCACCCAGCCGGCCAGGGCACGGTGCAGATCGTGGTCGCCGTGTGAGAAGTTGAGCCGTGCCACGTCCATCCCGGCGTCAACGAGGGCGCGAATCCGGGCTTCGCCCGCAACCGCAGGCCCCAAAGTGGCGATGATCTTGGTGTGCCGATGCATTTTCGCTCTGAAGCTAACCGCTCTCACCCCAGTGGCTCGTACACCACCCTTGCGAATCATGTGTACGTCAGCCCGACAGCCTGTCTCGAAGTATCTCGTTCACGATCCCCGGGTCGGCCCTGCCCTGGGTGACTCTCATTACCTGGCCAACGAGAAAGCCCAGAACCTTCTGCTCGCCTCCCCGATATCCCTCCACCGCCTGCGGGTTGGCCGCGAGGATCTCGTCAACTGCGGCTTCCAAAGTGCCGGTGTCCCTCATCTGGAGCAGGTCGCGACCTTCGGCCACGACCCGGGGCGGGCCTTCGCCTGACAGGACACCGTCGAGCACTTCTTTGGCCGCGGAGCTGGAGACCGCACCATCGTCGACCATGGCTATCAGCTCGGCAAGTGCCGCTCCGTCGAGGTTGACCACCTCGGAAGCACCCTCGCTCCTGCGCAACCAACCGATGACCTCCCCCGTCAGCCAGTTGGCTGCAGCCCTGGCCGGTGCACCGGAGAGAACAGCCTCGTCATAGATGGCCCTCAGGGTGACGTCCACGTTGGACAGGACACCCGCAGTGGCTTCATCGAGCCCCTGGCCCCGGTAACGCTCACGACGATGCGTCGGAAGCTCGGGAAGAGTCTCTCGCACCCGGTCGACCCACTCCCGACTCATCACCATCGGAACCAGGTCGGGCTCGGTGAAGTAGCGATAGTCCGAGGAGCCTTCCTTGGTCCGCATCGAGTGGGTGACACCCGCTTCCTCATCCCAATGCCGGGTCTCCAGAGTCACTGTGCCACCCGAGTCGATGAGGTCGATTTGCCGTCTGATCTCGTAGTCGACCGCACGTTCCAGAGACCGAAACGAGTTCATGTTCTTGACCTCGACCTTGGTGCCCAATTCGTCCTCGCCCTGGGGGCGGATCGACACGTTGGCGTCGAACCGGATCGAGCCTTCTTCGAGCCGGGCGTCGGATACCCCGAGCTCGGCGACGATCGACCTCAACTCCTGAGCGTAGGCCCTCGACTCGGCAGCACTCCTGATGTCGGGGCGGGAGACGACCTCGACGAGTGGCACACCGGACCTGTTGAAATCGAGCAGGGTGCCCTCCGCGGCATGGATCCGACCGCCTGCTCCGAGATGCGTGGACTTGCCGGTGTCCTCTTCCATATGGGCCCGCTCGATCTCGATCCGACGCGTCTTCCCGTCGACCTCGACATCGAGATAGCCGTCGTGACAAATGGGGACGTCGAACTGGGAGATCTGATAGTTCTTGGGAAGGTCGGCGTAGAAGTAGTTCTTGCGGTGGAACACCGAGCGGTCCGACACCTCACAGTTCAAGGCAAGACCGATGGCCACGATCGACTCGATCGCCACCCTGTTGGGTACGGGCAACGCCCCGGGCAACCCGAGACAGGTCGGGCAGATCCGGGTGTTGGGCTCCCCACCGAACTCAACAGCACATCCACAGAACATCTTCGATGCCGTCATCAGCTCGACATGGACCTCGATCCCGATCACCGGCTCCCAGCTCAAGATGAACTCCCCACCAGCTTGGGAGCGATCGAGAACCCGGCCAGCCTCTCGACTTCGGCCGCCACCCGGTACATGACCTCCTCGCCGAGAGCCGGGGCCATCACCTGGAACCCGATGGGCAGACCGGCCTCGTCGAGCCCGATCGGCACCGAGATCGCCGGGTGTCCTGCCAGGTTGGAGGGGATGGTGCAGATGTCGGACAGATACATCGCCAGCGGATCGGCGGTGCGGGCCCCCGCCTCGAATGCCACGGTCGGGCTGGTTGGGGAGACCAGGACATCCACCTGTCCATAGGCCCGGGCGAAGTCCTCCTGGATCGCGGCCCGCACCCTCTGCGCCTGCCCGTAGAAGGCGTCGTAATACCCGGCAGACAGCGAATAGGTCCCGAGCAGGATGCGACGGGTGACCTCGGGCCCGAAACCTTCGGCCCTGGTCCGAGCCATCAGCTCCTCGGTAGTGGCCCCCTCCACCCTGAGCCCGTAGCGAATGCCGTCGAAACGAGCCAGGTTGGACGAGGCCTCGGCGGGGGCGATGAGGTAATACGCCGAGAGGGCGATATCGAAGGTCGGGAGCGAAACCTCGGTCACCTCCACTCCCGACCTCTCCAACCGGGCCACCATGTCGGCTGTCGCCGACTCGACGGCCGGCTCATATCCTTCACCGGACAGCTCTCTGACCACGCCCACCTTGAGACCGTCGACACCCCGATCCAGGCTCGACGTTGGGTCCGGATACTCGCCGGCATATGACGTGGCGTCGAGAGGGTCGTAGCCCCAGATCGATTGCAGGGCGAAGGCCGAATCTTCAACGGTCCTGGTGAAAGGCCCGATCTGGTCGAGGGACGAGGCAAAAGCAATCAGCCCGTACCGGCTGACAGTGCCGTATGTCGGCTTCATGCCCACCACCCCGCACAGCGACGCCGGCTGGCGAATCGAGCCACCGGTGTCCGAGCCGAAAGCCGCCAGAGTCGATCCCGCGGCCACCGAAGCCGCCGAGCCCCCCGACGAGCCACCCGGGACCCGGTTCAGGTCCCAGGGGTTGTAGGTGGTCCCATACGCCGAGTTCTCCGTGGAGGAGCCCATCGCGAACTCGTCGAGGTTGGTCTTGCCGACGAGGACGGCCCCGCCGCTACGCAGTCGGGTGACCACGCTGGCGTCGTAGGGAGGGACATACCCGGCAAGGATCTGGGAAGCGGCGGTGGTCTCGACACCACGGGTGCACATGTTGTCCTTGACTGCAACCGGGATCCCGTGCATTGGGCCGCGATCGATCCCATCCGCCAGGTCGGCATCGGCCTGGGCCGCAGCCTCCCCCGCTCCTTCGGCATCGATGGTGAGGAAGGCGTGGAGCTGGGCTTCGGTCCGTGACGCCGTATCCAGAGCCGCTTCGAGAAGCGCCACGGCCGTGGTCTCCCCCGAGCGCAGCCTCCGTCCCGCCGCGGCGATGCTCGAATCGATCACTCCGACTCCAACGCCGGCGGGGCGACGAAAAAGCCATCGATGGCTTCCGGCGCCCGGGCCAGGACCTCGTCCCGGTCGAGAGAGGGCCTCAGCTCGTCTTCGCGGAAGGCATTGGTGAAACCGAGTGGATGCGCCGATTCGACATCTGGCTCGACGTCAAGCGACTGGACCCGCGCCGCATGTTCCAGAATCACACCGAGTTGGGCCCTGTAGGTCTCCAGCTCTTCATCGGAGAGCCCGAGACGCGCCAGACGCGCCACATGGGCGATGTCGATTTCGATTGGCATGGCTGCGGAAGTGTAGGAAGCCGTCGTGTGCAGTTTTCCCGTGTGCAACCCCCCACCACCACGGTGGTCACCTGCACACGGTGCACCGTCTCACTCTCCCGCGTGCAGCCCCCCACCACCACGGTGGGAGAATGCACACGGCATTAGGCGAGGACCGCCAGCAAGGAGTCGTGGGCCCAGTGCAGATCGGCGATGCGGACAGATTCGCCGGGCTTGTGGGCCAGAGAGGGCTCACCGGGGCCGAAGTTGACCGCAGGGATACCCACGGCCGACAACTGGGCGACGTCGGTCCAACCCTGTTTACCGAGGACGGCAGCACCGGACTTCTCGATCAGTGACCGGAACAAAGGGTGTTCGACGTCGACAGAGCCTGCCGGCGCCAGATCGGTGATCTCCACCCGGTCCGCCCCGGCACAAACCTCGAGGAGACGCTCCACCGCCAACTCAGGCTGGCGATCAGGGGCGAATCGATAGTTCACGTTCATCACGAACTCAGCAGGGATCACGTTCCTGGCCACGCCACCCCGGGCGGTCGTCACCGACATGACCTCCTTGAACTCGAGACCACCGACCATGTGCGACTCCGGTTCCAGGCCACGCATGAAGCTGAGGAACTCACCGGCTTTGGTGATGGCGTTGTCTCCGAGCCAGGGTCGGGCCGAGTGCGCCGGCTCACCGATGAAGGTCACGTCGGCGTTGATTGATCCCTGACAGCCTGCCTCGAGAGCCAGGTTGGTGGGCTCCATCACGATTCCGGCCGACGCATTGGCCAGCCACGGGGCGTCATCGAGGATCTGTCCGAGTTGGTTTCCCGGGAGTGGGCCTTCCTCCCCGGCGTAGAAGACACCGGCGACTCGATCGGGCCCGAGAGACTCGATGAGGTGGATCATCACTGCCAGACCGCC
>CAZRID010000174.1:0-6883 GCA_964600055.1 uncultured Acidimicrobiaceae bacterium | reverse complement strand
AAACATGAGCAACGTTTCTCTCCCCGTAGGGGGGAGTACGGCGAAGCCGGGAGGGGGGTTCTGGGCTCTCTCTCATACCACGACCTCGCGGAAGCCGGGGCCCTCGGGGCGTTCCAGTTGTTCCATGGTGCATTGAGGTGGGTCCTTGTCGGGGCGCCAGCGATGAAAACGCGTTGCGTGACGGAAACGGTCACCCTCGAGTTGGTCGTAGCTGACCTCGACGACCACTCCTGGTTGCACCGGCGTCCACGATAGGTCCTTATCGGCCGACCAGCGACTCTGTGCCCCCGGAGCGCGCGCCTCCTCGCCGAAGCTGTCATCGGACACCAGCTCCTTGAACCGTTCGAAGATCTCGACCCGATCGTGGTCGGGGAAGCCGGAGCAGTGGCCTATGAAATGGAGCTCACCGTTGTCGTCGTAGAGACCAAGGAGTAGAGATCCGATCTTGCCCCCGTCCTTGTGCTCGCGGAATCCCCCCACCACACAGTCGACGGTTCTCCGGTGCTTGATCTTGATCATGGCCCGCTTCCCGTGCTGGTAGGCCAGGTCGGGCACCTTGGCGATGATGCCATCGCAACCTGCCGACTCGAACTCATCGAACCAACCGATGGCAACTTCCTCAGAGCCGGTCTGGGGGGTGAGGTGCCATGGCTCGCCCAAGCTCCTGGCCAACTCGACTAACCGCTCCCGGCGCTCGGTGAAGGGATGATCCCTCAGGTCCGTGCCCCGATCGGCGAGAAGATCGAACGCCACCAACTCAGCCGGTGTCTGCTCGGAGAGCTTGTTGATGCGTGATTCGGCGGGGTGAATCCTCTGCTGGAGGGTGTCGAAGTCGGTGACCCCGTCGACGACCACCACGATCTCGCCGTCGACCACTGTGCCTTCGGGAAGCTGGTCCAGGGCTGGGGTCAACTCGGGAAAATACCGGAGCAGAGGCCGCTGGTTGCGAGAGTCGATGCGGGTTTCCGGCTTCGACCAGGAGATGGAGCGAAAGCCGTCCCACTTCGGCTCATAGAGGAAATCGCCCTTGGGCCACTTCTCTGATGTCCTGGCCTCCATCGTCTCGATGGGTGGCGGGAAGGGATGACTCACTTGGGCCGAGTGTAAGCAGCGATAGCCTGCTCCCTGTGCTCGAACAGATCATCGACAGACTCCCGACCTGGGCCAAGAGCCCGGCAGAAGTCCTGGCCCAGGCGGCTGAGGAGTTCGGTCGCAATCGTGCCTCTCGCATGTCCGCGGCCATCGCCTATCGGACCATTTTTGCCCTCGCACCGCTCCTGATGATCTTGGTCGCCGTGTTGGGGGCATTCCTCGGCAGTCGCGCTGAAGCGCAGTTGGAAATCCTCGACGCCATCGAGGCGGTCGCGGGGGAGGAGGTCGCCGGGTTGGTGAATTCCATTCTCACCTCCGCCCTCGCTAGCTCCGACACCGCTGCGATCATCGGTGGCGTGCTGTTGCTCTGGACGGCATCGAGCCTCTTCCTCGAGATGCAACGCGACCTGAACGACATGTTCGAAGTTCCCTCTGACCAGGTGACCGGGATCGTCGCCATGATCCGGACCCGCGGCATTGGTTTTCTCTGGGTCTTCGGCTTGGGGCTCATGCTGATCGCAACCTGGGGGCTCAACGCCGTATGGGGCTTTCTCGGCAGTCTGCTCCCGGACTCTATGGATAGGGTTGACGAGGTCGTCTCCATCCTGACCCCGCTGGTGTCGCTGATCCTGTTGCCGCTGGTATTCGCGCTGATCTTCCAGACCATGACCGCGGTCGTGGTGCCCTGGCGAGCGGTCTGGATAGGAGGTCTGTTCACCTCGGTGGTGTTCCTGGCCGCCGCCTACGGGGTGGGTCTTTACTTCCAGATCTTCGACGAGCCGTCGGCCCTCGGGTTTACCGGCTCAATCGTCGTCGTCCTTTTCCTCGCCTACTTCCTCTCGTCCGTATTTCTATATGGCGCAATGGTGACCAAGGTCTATGCGGGCCGTCTCGAGGAGAGGGAACGCGGCCCTGCCCCGAGTCGTCTCTCCAGTGACCCGCAGGTGCTGGTCTCCGAGCCACCGAGCAGTATCCCCCAGGCGGCGTTCATTGCTTTTCTCGCCGGCTTGTTCGTCGGATGGCGCAGGAGACGTCGCTGAGCCGCTGTCAATTGAATCAGGACTCCAATAACCTCAGTCTCAATGTCCGTCGACATCGCAGGTTTCGTCACCGATTTCAAAGAGCACGCAACCGAGCACGGTTTCCACGTCCACGATGAGCGTCATTTCGTCGAGACCTACTCGCTGCGTCAGTCATGGGAGGTCGACCTTCATCCCGAGGCCGGGTGCGGCGGGCCGATCGACCTCCATGTCGCACTCGACGTGGACCCCAAGGTGATCCTCTCCCTTCGGGAGCGGCTCGACGAGATGGACTCTGACTTCGAAGAGCCGGAGAACGTCTATCACCTCGAACTTTTCTTCAATTGGGCCGTGCCGCCCTTGCTCAGTCCCCCCGATCTGCTCGTCCTCGCCACCGACCTCGCCGGTGTCGCCGGGTTGTCGCTGCCCGTAGAGGTGGCTGCGATCGACTCCTACGGTGCAGTGACCGACGCCCCCGAGCGGCGTCTGACCTTGACCGGGAAGGCTTCGGTCAGCCTGGTCGATGTCCTGATGGGCAGGGAGCAACTCTGTGAGGTCCTCGACCGTTCACACGATGTCAGCGAGTACCTGCTCGACCGTGTGGCTGGCTGGCTCGAACTGAATTAGCAGCGACCTTTCTTAGAGGCGGATGCCTGCGGCTCGGCGGAACACTCCCGCGCGGCGGAAGCCCCGGCCGACCGGCGCCTGTTGCCTGAGGCTGTGCAAGCAAGAACACGTCAGAGCCGTGGACTGCTGATGGTTGGCCGAAGGCAAAGTCGGCCGGCAGAGGAGCAGTCGGCCGGCAATTAAAGCAGGCTGATGATTGCCCAGATTCCGAGGGCGGCGGTCACAACGACCAGGGTGTAGAAGGCGGCGACGGTTGAAGGCTGGGGTGGCGGGCCTTCTCTGATAACGATGGTGTCCGATACCGGCAACGGCTCCGGCAGGGGAGCGACCTCGGGCTCTTGGTCCTGACCGATGCCGCGGGCGAAGCCGTCGGGGTCATCGGGGAGGAATGAGATCGAGTCCTCCTCGGCCTCGATGACAAAGGTGCCCTCACCGAGGTCGATCACCAAATATTCGCCGGATTGCCACTCTCCGATCGAGACCTCACCGGCGACGAGGCTGATTCTGTCGTCGTCGAGACCGACCATGACCGGGACATGGTCCTCGTTGAGCGTCACAACGCCCGGAAATCTCGTCATCGTTCGGTCCCCCACACAGGAACAAGCTAGGCGATATGCCCGGCCCTTCAATCCTAGAACGGAACACCGACGGCGTCACAAAGGAAACGGGTGAAGGGGATCGCCTTTTCGTACATACGGGCCAACTCCTCGTCGAACCCGGCTGAGGTCACCTGCTTCTGGGTGAGCCGGGTTCCGGCCATGAAGCTCTTCATTCTGAGATCGTCGGGATAGGGGTGCTCATCGTCGAACTCCGGTGGAACTCGTTTCAGGATCTCGTCCTCGTCGGGAGTGGTCGACCAGGTCCCGGTGAAATCCGTTCCCTTGGCTGCCTTGGCCCACGCTTTGACGTCATCGTGGATTGCCTGGCGGATCTGGCGGGCGACCGCGGTCTCGGGGTGCCACATGCCGACACCGGCGAAACACGATCCGGGCTCGAGATGGATGTAGTAGCCGGGGGCGTGGATGTCTTTGCCCGTTTCGTGTCTGATCTGAATTCCCAGGTTGGTCTTGTACGGCGTCTTGTCCTTGGAGAAACGAATGTCGCGATAGGGCCGCATCAGGGAGCCGCCAACGGTCCGGGAGTCTGCGACGAAATGTGGTGAGACCTTCTGAAGCCGCGTTCCGAAGTCGTTGATGAACTGAAGGGCCGGATCCCGGATCACGCTGTGGTAACGATCCTTGTTCCTCTCCCACCACGTCCTTTCGTTGTTCTCCTCCAGCTCTTTGAGAAACGTGAACAGAGCGGGGCTGAAGTGCTTGGTAGCCAAAGGTCCCTCCTCGACGGGTACACACGTGAAGGTACGCCCAAACCGGGGAGGGTTGGAAGGGGTCTGTCCCGATGCCTACACCCTCTCCTCCTGGGCAAGCTCGTCCCATGGGGTGCGGAGACCGTCCTTCACATTGGTGACAAAGGCGCGGAAGTCTCTCCTGAGAACCCATGCCGCGGAGAGGAGGAAGACGATCCCGACCCCGATCCTTGCATTCGCCGACATCTCTTCCGAGATGTGGCCCAACTCGGCGAGGCCCGACTCGGCAAGCTGCGCGATGAAAAGACCAAGCATCACCCAGGCCTCCTTCCGGCTCACGGAGCGGCTCGCCACGATCGCCACCGCGAAAACCGACTGGGCAGCAGTCACGAAAAGCTCGACCCGTTGCACGGTGTCCAGTGGGAGGCCGTGGAGGACTCCGGCGAAGATCGAGAACACGATCGGCAGCGTTCCCACCAGCAACGTCCACTGGTTGACCTTCGACGAAAGCAGGGCCCCCAACCCGGTGCGGCTGGCCAGTCTCCAGGCGAACAGCGTCGCCACCAACAACTCGGGAGCCTCCGAAGCGAGCGGCGCGATCCACTTGACCAACAGGAATTCGCTGACACCGATGGCCTCACCCAACTCGATGATCGATTCGGCGAACGCTTCGGCACAGACAAGGATCACAGCGGCGGCCACGACGAACATCGTGTAGTTGATGATTCGCCGGGCTCGCTTGGGTAGGGATCCGATGTAGGCCGACGGGCCGACTAGATGCGGTACCCCGGGGGGAGCGCCGGAGAGCCGCCTCAGATAGAGGATGTAGATGCCGACCAGGATCACGGCGTCGTAGAGGGTGAGAGTGTCCTTGAGGAACAAGCTCAGGCCGTAGATCGAGGCGATGGTGAGATATGCGATATCCACCGACTGGCTCCTGGAGAGATGGATCTCAGTAGATGTCGTTCCCTCTGCGTCGGCGGGACTGAGCCCGGCCTTCTTCACCCGCCAGGTCCCGATCAGGATCACCAGTGGCCAGCCGAGCCCGATCAGGAGCTGGTTGCCCCCGGTCATGTTTGCCAGAGCCAGAGGCCCGTATCGTGAGGACTGGCCGGTTTCGGCGAACTCCTGGCCGGCCCTGGCGGTGAACACGAAGTCGACGGCATATTCGGGGAGGATGGCGATAAGGGCGAGAAGAGCCAGGGCAAGCCCGGCTGCTATGTCGAGCTGGATCACTTCGGCCGCCCAGGAGAGGATGAAGGCGGCGCCCACGATGGCCAGTCCGAAGCTAATAGCTCCGACGATCGGATCAGGATGGATCCCGGTCAGACGCAGGAACACCCCTGGGAAGGTGGCTGCAAGGGCGAGCGACATGAAGAGGATCTGACGTCGCGGGTCGAGCTGAGGTGTGTCCATGGGCCGCAGGATTCTAAGGGTCTGAGGTTCCTCTACAGATTCCGGGGTGGGTGCGGTGGGTTCGAGGACCCGGCGGGCCGGCGCGCCCTCGACGAATCAGCTGGCGTCGTCGTTCCAGTCAGGGTCGTCTTCCCAAGCCTTATTACGACGTTCCACAGTCTCCAGGGCCTTAGCCGCCTCGTCCCTGGTGGGGAAGGGCCCGATTCGGACGGTGGCCCGGCACCCGTCAAGCGGCTCGACTGTCTTGTGGTCGAGGCAGTAGTACCACTCTTCGTTCATATCACCCACTAGAGCACCCGTCGACATGACCAGGGCTGCCAGAAATTCTGGCCCAGTTCCTGGTAACGGTTGGCCAGCCACGCCGCCGTCCCGATGTTGGCAGCCGGGTCGAACACACTGGCGTCCGGGAACCCGGCCTTCGGCGCGGTGCTCGCCCAGGTCGAGGGGAGGAACTGGAACAGACCCGAGGCCCCCGAGTACGGGTTGTAGGCGTCGGGATCGCCAAGGCTCTCGCATTGGATGATCCGGAGCGCCTCTTCGACCCTGCTCGAGCGGAAGTACTGCGTCACCGTCGACCGCCATTGCTCGACTGCCGGCGGGAAGTCCCAATTGCCGCCGCCCCCACCACCACCGTCGGTGGTCGCGGTCGCCTGTGGAGCGGTGGTGGTCGGCGACGGCTGCGGGTTTGTGCCCGGATCCGCCGGCGTGGTGGTCGACGGCTCTCGCTCCTCCTGACGTCTCTTCTCTGCCTCCCGAGCCTGGGCGGCGTCTACGGCGTTGAGAGCCTCCCGATACGCGGTGTCGGCGGCGTTCGCCTCTCTGATCGCTTGGCCAACTGCGGCGTCGGCTTCGTCGTACAAGGCGGCCAGATGCTCGATCTCGGCATCGACCTCAGTCTTGAGGGCTGCTACCTGGGCCTGTTGATTCTTGTATTCGGTCTGCAGCTCCTCGAGGGCCTCCCGCTTGATCACCAGCTCGTCGACCCGCTCCTTGCCCGTGGTCACTACGTCCTCGACCACTTGACCCGCCACCATGGCTTGCTCGACCGTGGTGGAGTTGACGAAAGTCATGCCAGGGTTGACCAGGGCGGTCATGTAGGCGTCGACGGCATGGGTCTCGATGTCGGTTTTGATCCCCGAGAGCTCGGTGTCGGCAAATCCGATCTGGGCCCTCAGCGTGTCGAGACTGGAAGAAACCCGGGACAACTCGGCGGAAAGATCGCTGATACGTGAGATGCTGACGGCCAGGTCGGCCTCGACCTCGGCCCGGTCGGCGAGTGCTGAGTCAACCAGGCCAGAGGCCACCTCCGATCTTCTCTCTGCCTCCTCGGCCTCGTCCTCGGTAGTTTGGACGGTCTGGGCGATCGCAAGCGAGCCGCCAGCCGTGAGGCTCGCGACAGCCAAGGCCACTACCAGAGTGAGAG
>CAZRID010000173.1:0-6886 GCA_964600055.1 uncultured Acidimicrobiaceae bacterium | reverse complement strand
GTTTCGATACCGATGTCAACGGCGCCGCGTTCGGAGAGGGAAGATGGGGTGCGGGCCGGGGACTCGGGTCGTTCGTCTATGTCACCGTCGGCACCGGGATCGGTGGCGGCGCCCTCATCGACGGGACTCCGCTCCATGGCTTGGGTCACCCAGAGATGGGGCACATCTCGGTGCGCCGACATCCGGACGACTTGTTCGCCGGGGTCTGCTCCCTCCACGGTGACTGTCTCGAAGGGTTGGCTAGCGGCCCGGCGATCGAGGGTCGGTTTGGTGCCACCGGGGACACCTTGTCCGGCGGATACCTGGACGAGGCCGTCGCTCTCGAAGCGTTCTATCTGGGGCAGATGGTGAGGAACCTCATCTACATCCTGGCTCCGGAGCTGATCATTTTGGGTGGTGGGGTGGCTCGGATGCCGGGTCTGTGGGACGCAGTGGCCGGATCGCTCGATGGTGAGCTCTCTGGGTATCCGGGTCTTCCCGAGCACGGGCCCGGGTTCGTCATCCCACCGGGTCTCGGCGCCCTCTCCGGGTTGGCCGGTGGTCTGGTCCTGGCGGAACGTGCCCTCAGGTCGTCCGGGTGACCTTGCGCAGGCCGCGTGGTGCCTCGGGATCGAGGCCCTTGGCCAGTGTCAGGTGATAGGCGAAGAGCTGACCGACGATCACCGCCGGGATTGGGGAGAGCCACTCTTCGCACTGGTCGCCGAGTCTCATGACTCGAGAGGTCATGGCGGCGACGTCGGCGTCGTTGGTGATGACCGCCAGCGAGGCACCGGCTTCCTGGCTTCTGGTCAGAACCTCGATCACGTCGTCGATCGCCGGCCCCCTGGCGGCGATGGCCAATAGCGGGTAGCCAGGTTCGAGGACTGCAATTGGCCCATGGAGGAAGTCCGCGGTGGAGAATGGTTGGGCCACCACATGTGTCAGCTCCTGGAGCTTTAGTGCCCACTCGAAGGCGGTGGCATGGTTGTAGCCCCGTCCGAGTACGGCGCAATGCTCCATGTCTGCGAAGGCGACGGCTGCATCCCTCGCCGCTTGCTCCTGGGCCAGGGCCTCGTCGGCCAGTCTGGAAAGATGCTCGAGCGTCCCCGTGCTGCCTGCCATCGTCTCCGAGATCAGGGCGACAACGGCGAGTTGGGCGGTGTATGTCTTGGTGGCGGCCACGGCTCTCTCATCACCGGCACACAGGTCGAGGACCACGTCGGCCGCTTCGGCCAAGGGGGAGTCCGGCTCGTTGGTGATCGCAATGGTCGGCCGACCCTGGGCCTGGCCCTCCTCCAGCACCGACACGATGTCCGGTGACTCCCCACTCTGGGATATGCCTACTACGAGGGCGCCGTCGAGACGTGGCGGCCGGTCGTATACCGAGAACAGCGATGGTGTCGTCAGCCCAACAGAGAGCTCGTTGCGGGTGCCCCAGACATACTGGGCGTATCGACCGGCGTTGTCCGATGTTCCCCGACCGGCGATCACGGCGTGTGTGCAACCAGCGGCGAGCCGCGCGGCCTTTGCGGCCGCTCCTGCGTTGGCCTCCAGGGTACGGGCGATCACATCTGGCTGCTCCCGGATCTCGTCGAGCAACCCCACGGTCAGGACCCGTTTGCGCTGTATGTCACTTCGCCTCC
The DNA here is from genome assembly GCA_964600055.1 of uncultured Acidimicrobiaceae bacterium. Taxonomy (GTDB): domain Bacteria; phylum Actinomycetota; class Acidimicrobiia; order Spongiisociales; family ZC4RG35; genus JARDZU01. The sequence continues at coordinate 5,264 of CAZRID010000173.1, read as the reverse complement.
GATGATGGTTTCAATCACCCGAAGCCGGTCGTCGAGGATCACGACATCGGCTCGCATGCCGGGATCTAAACGCCCCCGGTCGCCGGCGCCGATCAGCATCGCCGGCGTCAGAGATGCGGTGATCAGGGCCTGGTCGACGGTGGCGGGTGTCCACTGGACGATGTTGGCCACGGCAAGGTCCATGGTGAGCGTGCTCCCCGCGAGGTCTCCTGCCCGGTTGCGCGGCCCATCGCTCCCCACCGTCACTTCGAGGTCGCCGAGCCGATAACTGCCTTCGCCCAGACCAGAAGCCCCCATGGCGTCAGTGACAAGCACCGTTCGCTCGGGGCCTAGGTTTTTCCAGGCCATCTGCAAGGCGCCGGGATGGCTGTGCAGTCCGTCGACAATGAGACCACAGGGGCGGGAGGAGAGAAGCGCGGCGCCCACCATTCCCGGATCCCGATGTCGGAACCCGGTCATCTGATTGAAGAGATGGGTCACGGCATGCCACGGTCCTTCCAGTGCCCGGCTGGCGGTCTCGAAGTTGGCACCGGTGTGTCCGGCGGACACGACGACGTCGGCGGCGGAAAGGATCTCCGCCACCTCGGTTGCGCCGGGGAGCTCGGGGGCGACAGTCACCATCCGAACAACGCCTGAATCGGCCCAGCGAGCAGCGATATCGGTATCGGGTGGTCGCAAGTAGTCAGAGTTGTGGGCCCCTTTCCATTCGGGTGAGATCCAGGGACCCTCGACGTGCAGGCCGAGCGGGTCGGCACCGACATATCCGGGCGGCGGTCCGGCACGGAGGACCTCGATGGCAGCGTCAGTCACCGAATACGGAGCGGTGACGATGGTGGGCAGGAACGAGGTGACACCCGTCTCGGGCAGCCTGCGCCCGACCTCCCAGATCGAGTCCGGTTCAGCGGTGAAGTCGTGGCCCCAACCGCCGTTGACCTGGATGTCGACGAAGCCGGCGGCCACGAGCTCGTCACCGGTATCGGAGTGGCCGTGGGGGACCTCCATGATGAGACCGTCGGAGAACAAGAGACCTGCCGGGAGCCTGGTCATATCTCCAGCCCGTGACCTTTCGGGTAGAGCCCGGGGATCGTGACCGGAAGGACTCCAAGGCCACCGTTGCCCTGGAACAGGATCCTGGCCAGCGCCAAGAGCGACGGCTGGTGCCCGCTGTAGGTGCAAAGATGGGTTCTTGCCTCCGGGTATTGGGCCAGGTCGTATGGGGTGCGCAGCGCCACGGTCACCACAGGCTTGTCGGTGGCGAGCAGGGCTCGGACCAGGTCGGCCTGACCGGGAGCCGCAGTGACGGTGCCTACTACAACCAGATCGTGCTCCTCGGCTCGGTTCATCGCAGCGTCGATGTCGCTTCGTTGCGGTAGATGGGGGTAGACGATCTCGGTGACCGACTCATGATGAGCTCTCATAGCTTCGGCCAGGCCCGCCGGGTAGAGGGCGGTGGTATCGGCCGGGGTGACATTGGTCGGCTCCGGCTCCAAGGAGAGAATGCGGGAATCCGGAGGCAGTTGCAGCGGAAGGAGGCCATCGTCGTTGCGTACCACCGTGACCGACTTCTCGGCCAGTTCGGCTGCCAACCCGAGGTGACTGTCGGCCCCTACCAACTCCGGGCGGAGCTCTGGCTTGGGTATCGATTTCCGCAGCCGTTCGATCCGCTGACGTGAGGTAGTCAATGTGGCCTCGGAGATCAGGCCCCGGGAGGTGCCTCGCTCCAACGCCACCCGGACCCGCTCTTGGAGTGCGGGGTCGGGCATGCAGAGCAGGAGATCGGTTCCCCCACGCATCATGGTGATGATCTCCACCACTTGGGCCGGCCCCTGGTCGAGCGCACCCATGTCCAAAGCATCGGTGATGACCAGGCCGTCGAAGCCCATCTCCGCCCGGACGAACCCATCGATCCCGCGCTCCGAGGCGGAGATCGGCAGGTCTCGGCTCCCGGTGATCGACGGGACCACGTAATGACCCATCATCAATAGCTCGGCCCCGGCCTCGAAGGCGGCCCGGAACGGAGGGAGCTCCACCGTGTCCAGACGGTGCCGGTCCAGATCGAGCAGCGGCAGCTCATAGTGGGGGTCGACCCTGGCCTCCCCCTTACCTGGAAAATGCTTGGCCGTGCTCAGAATACCGGCCTCGGAAAACCCGGCCACCATGGCCCGGACGAAGCGGGCCACCTCGTTCGGGTCCTCGCCAAAGCTGCGGACACCGAGCGAGGGATTGTCCGGCTGGGTGGCCACGTCGGCCACCGGGGCGTAGTTGAGGTTGATCCCCACCGCCGCCAACTCCAGACCCATCATCGTCGCTACCACCTCAGCAGTGTCCGGATCTTGAGTGGCACCGATCGCCATGTTCCCCGCGAATGGGGTAGACCCGGGAAGCCCGAGAAGCTGACCGCCCTCCTGGTCGACGGCTATGAATAGGGGGAGTGGACTCGAATTCATCTCCTGAAGGGCAGAGGTCAGCCCGGCGACCTGATCGGGCGAGGTCATGTTCCACTCCCGGAACAGGGTCACCCCGGCCGCGGGAGACTCCTGGAGGCGCTTTTGTAGCCAGTCGGGAACCTCGGTCCCCTCGAAGGCCAACATGAGATGGGGGTCGGCGACACTCATCCTTTGACCGAGCCCGCCAACAGGCCGCGCACGAAGAATCGCTGAAGCGACAAGAAGACGACCAGGGGGATCAACATCGAGACAAAGGCGGCGGCAGTGAGCAGATGGAATGCCTCACCTCGAGAACCAACTATTGAAGCAAGTTCGATGGTGAGGACAGCGACGTCCGAGGACGTCCCCAAAAACACCAGTGCCACCAGGAAGTCGTTCCAAACCCAGAAGAACTGGAAGATGGCAAAGGAGGCGAGGACGGGGACCGAGAGCGGGAGCACCAGGCGGGTGAACGCGGTGAACGGAGAAGCGCCGTCGATGTAAGCCGACTCGAAGATGTCCTTGGGCAACTGTGATATGTAGTTGTAGAGAAGGAACACCGCAAGGGGAAGACCGAAGCCGGTATGTGCCAGCCAGATGCCGAGGAAGCTCCCGGTGAGCTCGGCGGACTGATAGATCTTCAACAGGGGCACTAGGGATAGCTGCAGCGGAACGACCAGCAAACCGACCACGACACCGAACATCAGGCTTCGTCCGCGGAATTTCATCCAAGCAAATCCGAAGGCGGCAAAGGCAGCGAGCGTCACGGGAATGATGGTTGACGGGATGGTGACTATCAGGCTGTTGATGAAAGCGTCGAAGAGGCCTCCTGAGGTCAGGACCGACTTGTAGTTGTCCAGGGTCCATTCGGTCGCTATCGGGTGGAGGAGGGACGTCCACCATCCAGTCGAGCTGCTCTCGACAGAGGTGCGGAAGGAGTTGACCAACAGGCCGAGCGAGGGGACGGTCCAGACGGCGACGATGAGGAAGACGGTGACCTTGGCCAGCCAGCCACCGTGGTCGCCCGACGTCGATCGGAGGGCTCGGGTCTTGGCGGTCATGCTCCGATCCCCTGACGTCGGAGATTGCGGATGTTGACCACCATGATCGGGAGCACGGCCACCAGCAGGATGACTGCCATCGTCGTAGCCTGTCCAAAGTTTCGGAACCTGAACATTTCCTGGTACATGCGGACCGCAACCACCGAGGTGTCCAAGCCCCCGCCAGTGGTGACATAAATGATGTCGAAGACCTTCAACACCGCGATGGCGATGGCGGTGAACACGGTCAAGATGGAGCCTCTGATCGAGGGCACGGTGATCCGGAAGAAGGTTTGCAGCTCCGAAGCGCCGTCGATGCGTGCTGCCTCGGTGAGCTCGGGAGGTACCCCCTTTATGGCGGCCGACAAGATCACCATGGCAAAGCCGACCTGAAGCCAGACCATGATGGCGATCAGGAACAACGTGTTCCAAGGGATTTCCTGCAGCCAGGGAACTGGCTCCACCTCTCGAAGCAGGCCGAGGTTGATCAGAAACTCACCGGCTCCAACCCAAAGCGCGTTGAGCACTCCGATCTGAGGCTGCCCCGGCGGCTTCCAGGCGTAGACGAACTTCCAGATGACCGAGGCGCCCACAAATGACACTGCGAGCGGCAGGAACACGAACGACTTGGCCAGTGACTCGCGGCGCACTCGATCGACGAGCGCGGCAAATGCCAGCCCCACCACCACCGACACGACGGGTGCAATCAGCAGCCAGATCAGGTTGTTGCGAAGGGCCAGGAGGACGTCGGCGTTGGTGAAAGCGTTGGTGTAGTTGGTGAAGGGACCCGCCCCTTCGGGGACGTTGGTGAAGCTCTCCACCACGGTGCCAGCAGTCGGGTAGATGAGATAGACGCCGACCACCGCAATCGCAGGGAGTACGAAGACGTATGGGCGAAGGAACTGCGACGCTCGTCCAGGCAAAGCCTCGACGATGACGTTGGCGGCATAGAACAATGCCCAGATCCCGCCGACTCCCAGGACGATCGCGAAGAGTGCTTGCCCCAATTTGGAGAGAGTTGGCCCTAGCCCCGAGAACACATTGGGATCACGCAGCACGCCCAGACCCAGCCATAGGGCTGCGACCACTGCTCCAACCACCAGGAGGCCACGCAGAATCTTGAGACCGGATCGAGTTGGCCTCAACGGCTCAATTGCCTCTGCCAATGAGTCCTCCCACGTGAAGGGTCCCGGGACGTGGTCCCGGGACCCTAATCACAGTTGTATCAGCCGGCGGGCCAGCTGTCTTCGATCGCTTGGAAGATCCCTTCGGTGTCCTCACCGTTGGCAGCTACCCAATCGACCATGCCGCTCCAGAATGTCCCGACCCCGACCTCAGCGGGCATCAGGTCGGAAGCGTCGAAGCCGAGGGTCGTGGCGTCGGCCACCATCCCCGATAGCTGATTGTTGGGATAGACGTACCACTCCTCGGGAACTGTCGCGAGGGTCGAGAGGAATCCCCCTCGCTCAATCCAACCCTCAGCGGCCTCGGGAGTCCCCAGCCACTCCAAGAGCGCCCGCACTTCAGGCCGGTCCTCGAACATCACGAACATGTCGGCTGCACCCAGGACCGGGGTGCCGAACTCTTCTTCAATCTGAGGAAAGTAGAAGAAGTCGACGTCGGTCTCGGGCTTGATCGGCCATTGGTCGGCTGGGAGGTCGGGATCATCCGCCAGGGCGTCGCGATTGGCGCCCCAGAACCCCCCGATCCAGGCTGCCTGCTTCTGCATCCAGCAGTCGGGCCCGCCCTCGGCGAACATCGGATCCTGGGTCTCACCGATCCAGGTGGCGTTGATGTA
>CAZRID010000172.1:0-6915 GCA_964600055.1 uncultured Acidimicrobiaceae bacterium | reverse complement strand
TCCTCGACGAACGAGCAGGTGCGCCTTCGTCCTGCGTCCTTGCCAGCGACCCCGATGACTCGGCGACACCGCGGCATCAATTCAGCGACGGACCACTAGAAACATCCTCGATCCCTCCGTGTGACAGTTAGCTTTCGCCGCGATGTCCGTCATACGGAGCACCCGTGTCGTGATGGGAGATGAGGTACGCCCGGCCTCGGTCCGATTCGAATCGGGGAAGATCGTGGAGATAGGGGGCTTTCCGGCGGACACGGATTACGGGGATCGGGTGGTCATGCCTGGTCTGGTCGACTCCCACGTCCATGTCAACGAGCCTGGCAGGACGGATTGGGAGGGTTTCGAGACCGCAACCAGGGCCGCCGCTGCTGGAGGGACCACCACCATCGTCGACATGCCGCTCAACTCGATCCCACCAACGGTGAGCACGGAGGCGCTGGCCGAGAAGAGAGCGGCCGCCACAGGGAAGCTGACCGTCGACTGTGCCTTCTGGGGCGGGCTGGTCCCCGGCTCGGAGGTCGAGCTCGATTCTCTTGTGGCGGAGGGTGTCTGCGGCTTCAAGTCGTTCCTGGTCGATTCGGGGGTTCCCGAGTTCCCGCCGATCACCGTCGATCAGCTGGCTCTCACCCTCCCGGTCCTGGCCCGACTCGGGGTCCCCTCACTGATCCATGCCGAGGACCCGGCCCAGCTGCACACCTTGAGCGGGGACCCGAGGGAGTACGGGACCTACCTCGCCTCGCGGCCGGCCGGTGGCGAAGCGGCCGCGGTGAGTGCAATGTGCGACCTGGGTCGGGCGACCGGCGCCCAGATCCACGTGCTGCACATCTCGTCGGCCGAGGCCGTCGACGCACTTGCCCGGGGGTCGGATTCGATGAGCGGTGAGACCTGTCCCCACTACCTGACGTTCTGCGCCGAGGAGATCGCGACCGGTGCGACCCCGTTCAAGTGTGCGCCACCGATCAGAAGCGCCGAGCACCGGGACGCCCTGTGGCAAGGGCTGATCGACGGTTCCCTGGCCATGGTGGTCTCGGACCATTCGCCTGCCCCGGCGGAGATCAAGGGTGTCGGAGACGGTCATTTTGGCCGGGCGTGGGGTGGCATCGGGTCACTGCAACTTCGTCTCCAGGCGACCTGGACCTCTGGCGCCGAGCGTGGCGTGAGTCTCACCCAACTGGCCCGCTGGCTGGCGTCGGCACCGGCCCAACTCGCCGGTCTGGACGATCGGAAGGGCTCGATCGCAGCCGGCATGGATGCAGACTTTGTGGTCTGGGACCCCGACGGTGTGACTGAGGTGAGCGGCGACCGTCTCGAGCATCGTCACCCGATCACTCCCTACGAGGGGATGCGGCTTCGGGGACGCGTGGAAGCGACCATTCTCGGCGGGGAGACTGTCTTCGACGGGTCCATCGTCAAACCTGGCGGAGGAAGGATGTTGAGGAGAAGGTGACCGACCTGATCTCGAAGGCGGTAGGAGGGCGGATCGTCGTCTTCAACGACGAGTTCTTCGCCGAGGCGGAGAACCTCATCGACCCATCTGATCCGATATGGAAGGAGGACGAGTTCACCGACCGTGGGAAGTGGATGGATGGCTGGGAAACTCGTCGTCGACGAGAGCCCGGGCACGACTGGTGTGTGATCGCACTGGGGATACCCGGGAGCGTCCGATCGGTCACCGTCGATACCTCGCATTTCACCGGCAACTACCCCGAAGCCTTCTCCTTGGAGGCGTGTGGCGTCGGATCCGACGACCGACTCGACACGGCCGATTGGATCGAGGTCATCCCCCGCACCGAACTCGCCGGGCACACCACGGCGGTGTTCGAGGTCGATGACTCGCACAGGATCACCTATCTGCGTCTGAACATCTTCCCCGATGGCGGAGTTGCACGTCTTCGAGTGCTGGGCGACCCGATCCCATCCATCGATCTGGTTTGCCCCGAGGACCGCTCCACCGACCTCGTCTCCTCCCTGGTGGGTGGTGAGGCGCTGGATGCCTCAGACCTCCACTATTCGCCCCCATCGAACCTCCTCCGACCATCCGACCCGGCCGGGATGTGGGACGGTTGGGAGACCAAGAGGCGACGGGGGCCGGGGCACGATTGGGCCAGCTTCAAGCTCGGTCTGCCCGGAGTTGTGGAGTCGGTGGAGGTCGATACCCGGCATTTCAAGGGAAACTCGCCGGGTTGGGTGTCGATTCATCTCTCCGACGACGGGGAGACCTGGCATGAGGTCGTGACCAGGGCAGAGGTGAAGCCACACTTGGTGAACCTCGTCGTTCTGAAGAGCCCGCTTCGAGCCGGGTTTCTGCGGCTCGACATCCACCCGGATGGTGGCGTTGCCCGGCTGCGGGTCAGAGGTAAACCAGAGGTCGAGGCCGCGGCGTCCAGCCGTCTCCAGTATCTCAACTCGCTATTCGAGGCCGAGGCGAGGAGCTTCTTCCAGACTGCCTGCGCCGCCACGACCTGGGTCGGCTCGATGATGGCTGCCCGACCGTTCTCCGATGTGAGCCTTGTCCTCGAAGCCGCCGCCAGCTCCTTCGACACCCTTGATGAAGACGACTGGCTCGAGGCGTTCGCCGGGCACCCTCGCATCGGGGAACGCGGAGACACGGTGGCCAATATGGAACAAGCCGCTGCCGCGGCTGCATCCGAGTCCGTGATCGAGTCCCTGGCTGAGGCGAACCGGGCCTACGAGCAGGCCATGGGTTTCACCTACATCGTCTACGCCGCCGGGAAAAGCGCAGAGGAGATGCTGGAGATCGCCCGGGATCGGCTGTCGAACTCGAGAGAGGAGGAGATCGTCAACGCCTCGGAGCAGCAAAGGGCGATAACCGGGACCAGACTGCGACGCATGCTCTGCATGGGAGACGATCGATGACCTCACTCAGCACCCACGTCCTGGATACCGCGGAGGGCAGACCGGTCGAGGGTGTCACCGTGACGCTCGAGCGATCGGTGGATGGAGGGTGGCAACACGTCGGCCAGGGAGTCACCGATGCCGACGGCCGGGTAGCCGCACTCGGCGTCGCCCTCGACTCGGGGGTATACCGGCTGGTCTTCGCGACCGGCGATGCCGGCAACCCCTTTTTTCCCGAGGTCCACATAGTCGTCGACCTCGACAGCGCGGAAGGCCACTATCACGTCCCGGTCCTGCTCAGCCCCTACGGCTACACCACCTACCGGGGGAGCTGACGTGGCAACGCTCGGCAAGAATCGGTGGGGCAAGAGCGACGTGCGGGTCTCCAAGATCCACAGGGCGGAAGGCGAGGACGACTTCTCCGACGTCAATGTCCAGGTGTTGCTTGAAGGTCAGGTCGAACTGGCCCACACCGAGGGCGACAACACCGGCGTGCTTCCCACCGACACGATGCGCAACACGGTTTACGGCATGGCCCAGGATCATCTGACCCGGGATCTGGAGGCGTTCGCCTCGGTGCTCTGTGACCACTTCTTGAGTCGGGACGACGTGAGTGGGGCAACCGTGACCATCTCGGAGCGATTGTGGGCCCGGGTCGGGCCCACCGGGTTCACCGGTAGCGGCTCGGAGCGCCGCATGGCCCGCGTCTCGCGGGGCTCCCCCTCGTTTTCGCGCGCCGATCTCGACCCAGAGGTCGAGATCGGCGCGCGAAAAGGTGGGACGGGCGGGACCTGGGCCGGAATCGAGGGGTTGGTCGTGCTCAAGACCACCGGGTCGGCGTTCTCCGGGTTCCCAAGGGACGAGTTCACCCTTCTCCCCGAGACCGACGACCGCATTCTGGCCACGTCGGTCACTGCCACCTGGCGCTACTCGGAGGTCCCGGCGGATACCACCGCGGTCTGGAATCGGGCCCGCCAGACCATCGTCGACAGCTTCTTCGGTGAATGGTCGGCTTCGGTCCAGCATCAGGGATGGCTGATGGCCCAGGCGGTGCTCGAGGCGGTGCCCGAGATCGAGGAGATCGAATTCCACATGCCGAACCAGCATCACCTCCCCTTCGACATCTCCAGGTTCGGGATGGAGTACGGAGGAACCGTGTTCCAACCCGTGTCCGAGCCCTACGGCGACATCGGATTCACCGTCACCCGCTGAGGCGGACGGGTCCGCTCAGCCCGAGGTGCGGCCTTCCAGGATGACGAGGAAGGAGCGGGTTTGGATCTCCTCCAGAGCCAACCCGGTCCGCTCCGTCGCCTCCTCCTCGGTGATCGCGCCGCAGTTGATGGCACGGAGGAAGAAGTTGAGCAGGCCCTGGCCGGTGGCGGCGTCATCGAACACCTCACCGACGAGGGTGGCCTTGGCGGCCGAGTCGACAAAGTTGGAGAGACGCTCCCCGGCCTGATCCAGCCCTTCGAGGAAGAAGGCGAACACGGCGGCGTAACGGGTTGGGAACTGGGCCGGGTGGAGATCCCACCCCTGGTAGTAGGCATGGGTCAGGGAGTGACGGATGTGGTCGTAGTGAAGCCGCATCGCATGGTGAACGGTCTGCCTGTTCTCCTCGGCCTCGTCAGCCGTCAGATCCTCCCCACGATGCGGCGGCACCGGCATGACATTGGTTGCCCCGTCCGAGATCCACACCCCGGAGCCGGCGAGGCTCACCTGCAGGGCGTGACGGGCGAAGTCGCATGCCGGGTGGGTCATGGTCTGATATGCCGCGGTGATGGTGAGGGACGCCGTGTAGTCGTAGGTGCCGAAGTGGGCGCCACGAACCCGGCCCCGGCCCGCATCGACGAACTTACGGACGCCGGCCGTCCCGTCACGGTCGATGATGGTCTGTGGCGTCTCGACCATGAGCTCCACCGGGATCGGGTCGATGCCCAGGGTCTGCTCGATCTCGGCCAGTGCTTCGCCGAGAACCTCCACCTGCTTCACATCCTGGATCTTGGGCAGCGTCACCGTGAATCCTTCGGGCAGCCGTCCACCCGTTTCAACGGCGGTGGTGACGAACAGGTCGAGGGTTCTGAGGGCCCTGCGGTGGAGCTCCCCCGAAAGCGATTTGATCCGGATCCCGGTGAAGGGGGGAAGGGTCCCTCCTGCCATCCCCGTGGCCAACTCAATGGCAGCAGATCCGGCGTGCCCGTCTTCCTCCTCGTCGGGGCGGTGGCCGTAGCCATCCTCGAAGTCGATGCGAAAGTCCTCGACCGGCTCCCGCTGCAGCTTCTCGACCACGAGACGGTGAACTTGTCCGGCAAGCTCCTCGGGGAGGTCGAGAATCGATGCCAGCTCGCCGGGTGTGGCGACCCAACTCTGCAGCGCAGCCATGGACAGCTCACCGAGCCGGCCGGCGGTGCCGGCGGAAAAGAGATGGGCCCCTCCGTAGACGGTGTGCACCGGTTGACGGTCGGGTCTCTCACCGGGGAAGTCGGTGGCCAGACGTGCTGACACCGTGCCCAGCCGCTCACTCCATCCGTTCATCGAGTCTTGGCGCAAGGTCATGATGGGGCGACTCTAAGTAACTTGAGGCCAATGGGAACGCTGCTCGTCCGTCACGCCGAGGTTCTCGTGACCATGGACGGCCGTGAGATCCCGGACGGCGCTCTGTACGCCCGTGACGGCTGGATCGATGAGGTCGGAACCACATCCGAGCTGCCTGACCAGGCCGATCAAATGGTTGATCTGCGGGGCCACGTCGTCCTCCCTGGCCTGGTCAACACCCATCATCATCTGTATCAGACCCTGACCCGTGCGGTCCCTGCGGCCCAGAGCTCGGGTCTTTTCGACTGGCTCCGCACGCTGTACCCGATCTGGGCCGGAATGACTCCCGATCACGTCCGAACCTCGACCCGTCTCGGTCTGACCGAGCTTGCCTTGAGTGGGTGCACGACTGCCTCCGACCATCAGTACCTGTGGCCCAACGGGTCACGGGTCGACGACCAGATCGAGGGTGCGGCACCGGTCGGCATCCGTTTCCACGTCTCGCGGGGCTCGATGAGTCTGGGAGAGTCCGAAGGCGGGCTGCCCCCTGACTCGGTGGTGGAATCCGAGGACGTGATCCTTGAGGACTCAAAGCGCGTCTTCGAGCTGTACCACGACCCGGATCCGGGGGCAATGACCCGGGTGGTCCTCGCCCCTTGCTCGCCCTTCAGCGTGACCGGGGGGCTGATGACTGCGACCGCCGCGCTGGCCAGGGAGCTGGGGGCCACCATGCACACCCACCTCGCAGAGACGGCCGACGAGGAACAGTTCTGCCTGGGCCGATTCGGACGCCGGCCGGTGGAGTACATGGAGGATCTGGGTTGGGCCGGACCCGACGTCTGGTACGCCCACGCCGTGCATGTCGCCGACGACGAGGTGATCCGAATGGGTGCCGAGGGGACGGGTGTGGCGCACTGCCCTACCTCGAACATGCGTCTCGCCTCCGGGCTCGCCCCGGTGTCCAGGTACCTGGCCGCAGGGGTCCCGGTGGGGCTTGGGGTCGACGGATCGGCCTCCAACGACTCGTCACACATGTTGGGTGAGACCCGTCAGGCGTTGCTCCTCAATCGGCTGGGGGTGGCCCCTGGCATCGGATCGGGGCCCCAGATGACACCACGTCAGGCGCTGGAATTGGCCACGGTGGGTGGGGCGAGTGTGTTGGGACGCGACGACATCGGGAGGCTCATTCCGGGAATGGCCGCCGACTTCATCGCCTACGACCTCAACCGCATCGAGTTCGCTGGCGCCCTGCATGACCCGGTGGCGGCGATCGTCATGTGCGCCCCTGTCGGAGTTGACCATTCGTGGGTGGGCGGAGCCCAGGTGGTGGCAAATGGTCGGATGGTTGGTCTCGACGTCGGAGACCTGGTGAGAGAGCACAACCGGCTGGCCGGCCACCTCAGCCAGTGCCTCGACCACTAACGTTGCCGCGTTCAGGACGGTCAGATGACGCCGCTGGCTGCGTCCTCGTCCTAGACGAACGAGCAGGTGCGCCTTCGTCCTGCGTCCTTGCCAGCGACCCCGATGACT
>CAZRID010000171.1:0-7027 GCA_964600055.1 uncultured Acidimicrobiaceae bacterium | reverse complement strand
GCCTCTTGACCCGGGCTCGCCGGGTCCTTGGCGACCGCGGCGAGCAGGCCATCGGCGACCTGTTGCGGCGGCTCGGTCCAGGTTGCCGCTTCACCAAGGACCTCGCGAATCAGGTCGAGGCGCTCGTGGTCACGCGGCGTGTTGCCCGACCCCGAGGCCAGGTATTGCACGCGAGATTCGTCAGAACTCAACATTCACACCCTGTACGTCCAGTTTTCGACCGCGGTTCGCAGAACCTCATGCTTCCTCCACATGTCGCAGCAACTCGATCAATCTCTGATGAGCTCGATGGGAGCGGGACTTGACCGTCCCCACCGGGATATCGAGCTGCGCCGCGATCTCGACGTGAGTCAGACCGTTGAAGTGGCTCAGCTTGACCACCTGTCGCTCCTCGTCAGGCAGCTTGTCGAGGGCAGATCGAACCTCGAACACTTCCCATGCCGTCTCCAACCCCGGTGGGAAGATCACCACATCGACATTGTCGGTCGGGATGATGCGCGACTGCTTTCGATAGATGTCGATCGCCGTCCGCCTGGCGATTGCGTATATCCACGGCCCAAAGCTGCGCTCGGGGTCGTAGGTCGATGCGGCACGCCAGGCTTTGATGAATGTCAGTTGAGTCGCGTCCGCGGCAAGACCGTGCTCGCCCAGGATGCTCATGGAAAGGGCGAACACCGGTCCTCCAAACCGGTCGTAGACGGCCTTGACCGCCGCCTCGTCCCCGATCCGGAACCGTTCAAGAACCTCTTGGTCCACATCTGGATTCTGCCAGGTCGCGAACCATGCGCACCCCAGATGCGTAATGAGGGGACACATAGCGAGGAGAAACATATGAAGAGACGCACCTGGGCCCTACTCGTGGCCGTTCTTTTGGTGATCGCCGCCTGTGGCGACGACGGAGGCGGTGACACCACGACCGTCGCAGACGACGGCGCTACCACCACGACCGTCGCAGACGACGGCGCTACCACCACCGCCGGAGAGGACGGGGCTACCACCACCGCCGGGGACGATGGGGCAACCACAACCGCCGGTGAGGATGTCGCCGAAGGCATTGGGACCGCAGACACCGACCTTGGCACCGTCCTTGTCGACGCCGAGGGGTTCACCCTCTATGTGTTCACCGATGACACCGGAGGCGAGAGCAGCTGCTACGACGACTGTGCCGCGACCTGGCCAGCGGTCCCCGGTGACACCGCTATTGGCTCCGACCTCGACGCCGGGATATTCGGCACTACCGCCCGAACCGATGGCACCGAGCAGTTGACCGTCAACGACCAACCCCTGTACCGGTTTGCACCGGACGCCAGCCCGGGCGACACGACCGGGCAAGCGGTCGGCGGAGTGTGGTTCGTGGTTGGCGCCGACGGGGCGATGATCGGGGGCCCGGAGGCAACCAACGGCAGCGACTCCCGCGACGACTACTAAGCCGAACTGCTGATCTCAGGGACGTCTTCCGGGTGCGACAACCGGAAGACGTCCCTGCCTCGTAGAGGGCCTTGACCAACTCGTATCAAGTATCAAACGGATTGGGGGCCGGTCTTAAGCTCGCCCGGTGAATCGGGCGAGCATCGGGAAGCGTTTCCGCACCATGGAGAGGGTGATCGCCGTCTCTGTCTCCACGGTCCTGGTGATGATGGGTCAAGGGATCTTGGGGCCGGTGCTGCCGCTCTTCGCCCGCGAGCTCGGATTCGGAGCTACCGCAGCCGGGGCTGCCGTGGGCGCGTTTGCCCTGGCCCGGCTCTTCTTCAACGTTCCTCTCGGGGCCCTCTCCGACACCAAGGGGAGACGGCTCTTGATCGTCGGAGGCCCACTCGTGGTGGCAGTGGGAATGGTGGGTTCCGGTCTGGCCGGTGGCATCATCACCCTCGTCATTTGGCGTTTCGTCGCCGGGCTCGGTTCCTCGATGTACATGACCGGTTCCCTGGCGTATCTGATCGATATCGCCGCACCCACCAATCGCACCCGTCTTCTCGCGGTCAACCAGGGCGCCCTTCTGATCGGGGTGTCCATCGGGCCGTCGCTCGGGGGTCTCGTCGCCGCCGAGTACGGGCTGAGGGCCCCCTTCTTCGTGGTGGCCGCGGCGGCTCTGATCGCCACGGTGTATGGCTATTTCCGGATGCCCGAGACCCTGAAACCGATCGAGGTGGGAGCCATTCAGCCCCGTTTTCGATCGAAGACAATGGCCGGTCTCAGGGGTCTTCGCTCCGCCCCCTTCCTCGCCATCGCCTTTGCCAATTTCGCCTTCTTTTTGACCAGAGGCACCGCGCCCAACACGCTCATGCCCCTGATGGCGGTGGACACCTTCTCGCTGAGTGTCGCTCAGATCGGGCTCCTCCTCGGGGCAATGGCGCTGATGAGCCTGATCCTGCTCCCCTTCGCGTCCTCGATCGCCGACCGGTGGGGTCGGGCCCAGGTCATCGTGCCCAGCCTGGCGCTCACTGCGATCAGTCTTGCCGTGGTCGGGCTGGCGACCAGCACAGAGATCTTCGTGCTCGGCTCGCTGCTCCTGGGATTCGCCTCGGCGGTGGCCGGCCCGGCTCCGGCCGCCTACGCGGCCGAGGTCAGCTCCGAGGACGACCGGGGCCTCGCCATGGGCGCTTTCCGAACCGCCGGGGACCTGGGTTTGCTCCTCGGCCCGCCCCTGCTCGGGGTCGTCGCCGACAACGCCGGATACCCATGGTCCTTTGGCGCCAACGCCCTGATCGTGGCCGCGGCGGCGGTCCTCATGGGCGTGGTGGCGCTGGGAAGAATCCGGAGCCCGGCGTAGGGAATCCGGGGTCGTGTGGCCGGCCCGGGCCACTAGAAGTCGGCTCGCTACTCTCGCCATGATGCCCTCCGACTCCATCGTGCAACGCTGGTGGCGTCGGTACTTCAGCGACGTCCAGGCGGAGACCGATGCGGCGTCAGCCGCCTACCTCACGGTCACCCCGGCCCGGATCGCCAATCGGAAGGCCGCAGTCGTGCTGGTTACGGCCGCCCTGGTGCTCACCAGCCTCAACTACGGCACCACGCCGGAATGGTTCGTCTCACTGCTCGACGGGATAGGCGTCGACGGGCTGGCGAACAGGGCACGGACGGCATTCTTCGAGTCCGAGCGTCAGCAGTTCAACACCTTGATGTTCTGGGGTGTCATCGAAGTATTCAGCTACGTCGTGATCCCGGTGGTCGTCATCACACTGGTGCTCCGCGAGAAGGTCGCCGACTACGGGCTGCGGAGCACGGGAATCCTGCGCCAGGGGGGAACCTATGTCCTCCTCTTTGCGACGTCGCTCCCCTTCATCGTCCTCGCATCCACGACATCTGCGTTTCAGGCCAAGTACCCCTTCTACGAGATGGCCCCGGATGAGGCGATGTGGCCCCGGATGGTCATCTGGTGGGCGGTCTACGCAATGCAGTTCGTGGCGCTCGAGTTCTTCTTTCGTGGCTTTCTGGTCCACGGGCTCAAGTGGCGCCTCGGCTACATCGCAGTGTTCGCGATGATCGTGCCCTACAACATGCTGCACTATCAGAAGCCAGTGCTGGAGGCGTTGGCTGCTATTGCCGGCGGTGTCGTCCTGGGATCTCTTTCGCTGAAGACCCGCTCGATATGGTGGGGTGCCATGCTCCACATCGGGGTGGCTGGGACCATGGATGTGCTGTCGCTGTCACAGAAGGGGATTCTGTGACGAGACGGCCCGTCGAGGCACTCGCGGTCGGTGTCGTGGGCGGGTCTCTGGCGGGACTGGTCGGTTGGCCTTTCGGGATCGGCATGGCGACCGCCGCGGTTGGAGCTGCCAACGGACTTGTGTCGGGGTGGTTCGGGGTCTACAGGTTGAGGTACACCAGGGGGTGGGTGGCCTTGGTTCTCGACTCAAGCTGGGGGTTATTGGGGACCGCGTTCGGATTGGTGTTGCACCTGATCAATCTGCTGCTGCCCAAGACGGAGTACGAAGCGAGTCTGAGCAATCGACGCGATCGTCACGTCTATGGCCGGGGCGTGACCATCAGACGTGGATTCACACTCTCGATGGGCAATGTCGTGAGTAACGCCGGGGGGCCGGTCGGGCTGCGTGGCGTCTCACCGGCCGTCGCCCGACGTCGTCATTTCGTCACCGCCCACGAGGAGTTGCACGTGTGGCAGAACCGATGGTTTGGGCCGGTCTTCCAGATCGTCTATGTGACCTGGCTGATCGGGGGAGCCATCGTCGGCACGGTGGCCTGGCCCTTTGTGAGGGGGAGCTGGTGGAACGCGGTCGAGACCATTGCCTATTACGACAACCCGTTCGAGTACTGGGCGTACAGCAACGACGGCTACTGGCCGCCACGGGGAGTCCACCCCAGGCTCACGTGGCGGCGACGCGTGATCTGATTGGCGCCGCGGCCCTCAGGGTCAACGGCCGTCGAGCATGTCCTGAAAGGTTTGCGAGGCGCTGTCGGCCAGGAAAACCACGCTTGCCCGCCCGGCCATGCCGGGAGAACCGGCCGCCACCACATTGCTCACCTGGTCGGGTTCGACCCTGGTGATTGCGGCAGCCAGGGTGAGCAACTCTTCGGCGGTCATGTCGGTCGAGTACATGTCCCATGACCTCTTCACGAGATCGGGGATCGCGGTGACCCCCATGGTCTTGACCATCCCGGCGGCGGCGATCAGCGCCAGACCTCCGTTGGCCTGACGACCGAAGTCACCATCGGGCAGGTCCTTTCTCACCCTGGTGAAGGCCAGGGCGTCGCGGGCGGCGAGGATCTGGAGACCGGCGGCGATGGATGCCTTCGCCGATCGGTCGTTGAGTGCCCTCGGGACATCGATCTCCAAACCCCCCAGGACGTCGATCATGCCTTGGAAGCCGGCGAACCCGGTGAGCAGATAACCGTCGAACTCCGCCCCGGTCAGCTCGGCGAAGGTCTCCATCATCAGCTCCGGCCCTCCAATGGACAGAGCGGCGTTGACCTTCGTGCTCCCCCTGCCGGGGATGGCTACCCACGAATCACGGGGGAGACCCACGATCGCGGCCGAACCCTCGCCGTCGAGGGTCACGAAGTGGATCGAATCCGATCTCGCCGTCTCCCGATCCTCATCGGGCCGGGCATCGGAACCGACGACCGCCACCGTCCTCGGGAACTCGCCGAGCTGGGCGCTCACCTGATGTGACGGCCACCACCCGCCGACCACCCTCCAGTCCGGGTCGCCAATGGCCAACGTGATGTCCTCCCCTGCCTGGACGACAGCGAGCCGGGTCCCGTCCGGGATAGCTCCGACGGATGCACTTGCCACGCTCGGGATTGTCGGATTCGTGGCAGCCCTGAACCCGTCAATGACGGTGGGCGGTGCCGCAATCGACTCCTCACCGGCAGGCAGTAAGTAGAGGGCGCGGACGAGAGCGATCAGGTCGGCGTCGACCCCCTCTCCTTCCACCTGGAGCAGCGTGGTCGTGGTGGTCGGGATGGTGGTCGTCGTTGTCGTACTGGTCGTCGGAGCGACGGTGGTGGTCGCCTCCGACTCCCTGGTGCAGGCACCAAGGACCAGGAGCAGGGCGACGATGGGTGCGATTCTCCGCAGTTGCAGCCTCCAAACCAAAGCCGCCCTATGGCGGCCCGGTCAAAGTAGCCGGGACGGGGGACTATCGGATTCGAGGTCAGGGTAGTTCCGCGTTTGTTACGTTCCGGGAATGGCAGCCACTGCAAGCCGGCCCGGCGAGGACGAGGTCGCAAGATTCGTGGATGCGATCGCAGATCAGGTCAAGCGTGATGACAGCCGCGCCCTGATCGGGATCATGACCGATGCCACCGGGGAGGATCCGAAGCTGTGGGGCTCCGTGATCGGATTCGGGACCTGCCACTACCGGTACGAGTCGGGACGTGAGGGTCACTCGGCCAAGGTCGGGTTCGCGCCACGAAAGACCAACCTCACCATCTATCTGCTCTCAGGGATGGTGGGGTACGACGATCTGCTCTCCAGGCTGGGCAAGCACACGACTGGAAAGTCGTGCATCTACGTGGAGCGGCTCGCTGACCTGGACATGCAGGTCCTCACCGACCTATTAGCCCGTGCTGTGAAGCACATAGATCAGGTCGAGATGGAGTTTGGCGCGCTGCCCCGGATGTCGGAGATGCCGCCGTACCGGGCCGATTGACGACCCGGTACGGCATCGTTGCCCAACGAGTAGGCCGGCTGGACGACGATTCAGTCGATCTCGACCTGTCCTCTGATCTCGCCCGCCGGGAAGTTGACGGTGTGGACGTTGACATAGGCGTTGCCGCTCACCATCGCCGCCAGCACATCGCCCAGACTGGCCCATCCACAGGCGTTGCCTGCGTCAGGTGCCTTGAACGAGCCTTTGACCCTGCCGTCGTCTCCCTTGGTTTCGGCGAACAAAGTCACACCGACACCTCCGTTCACACCGGCCGCAGCACAGTGGATGTGGGCCATGACCGCCGAGCTGGTGAGGTCATCCCACTCCAACTCGAAGCGGACCTTGTTCCGCTTCACGGTGAACTCGGCCTCTCCTTCACCGTCTGAGACGACAGCCGGAACCTCCTGACCCGGATCGAGATCAGCCTCGAACTCGAGGTCCTCGGGCTCGACCTGGCCTCTGATCTCGCCTCCGGGGAAGTTGACGGTGTGGACGTTGACATATGCGTTGCCGGTGACCATCGCTGCCAGCACATCGCCCAGACTGGCCCATCCACAGGCGTTGCCTGCGTCAGGTGCCTTGAACGAGCCTTTGACCCTGCCGTCGTCTCCCTTGGTTTCGGCGAACAAAGTCACACCGACACCTCCGTTCACACCGGCCGCAGCACAGTGGATGTGGGCCATGACCGCCGAGCTGGTGAGGTCATCCCACTCCAACTCGAAGCGGACCTTGTTCCGCTTCACGGTGAACTCGGCCTCTCCTTCACCGTCTGAGACGACAGCCGGAACCTCCTGACCCGGATCGAGATCAGCCTCGAACTCAGAGTTGTCCGCCGACGCGGTGAGGGGGGTGGCGGCCACGAAGAGGATCGAAGCCACACCGATCTTGAGGATTCTGCGCAACATGGTGCCTCC
>CAZRID010000170.1:0-7086 GCA_964600055.1 uncultured Acidimicrobiaceae bacterium | reverse complement strand
GGCCACCCCCACCAGCATCCTCAAGGACAACCTCCCCGCGGAGCACAACTAGTGGTCTAGCGGCGTTCTTCCCCTAGCTGATTGGGGGTGATGACGGGCCAGTTCGAGTCGAGCTCAGACTTCATTGCGACGTAATCATCCCGTCGTTTCCAAAACTTGGTCTTCCACACCCTGAATCTGCGTTTCTTCGCATCAGGGGTTTCGATGGGTTGGGTCTCGTGATTGTTCCCGGTGCCCCGCACCTCAGGGACGACGATTGCGTCGGGGTCGTCGGCCATGTGCAAAATCTCGTGGGTGTGATGTCTCACCGATCGATGCTGTTGCTTGCGCTCTCCGCGCGAGGGGCGACTCTCGTTGTATCCGGGGATTTCCTGGCGATGCTCTCGCGACCGTTTGGCCATCTAGATCGTTCCTCCTGTCCTGGACGCGCTGCACAAAATGGTCCTGGACTCAGAGGCGGGTCGCGGCCGCTTCCCATATGAGCAAGCTAGCACGTCCCGCCGGATTCGTGCCAGGGTCGATGGCCCCAATTCCCTCGCGCTCGGTCCTACAAGACCATGGGGAGGAAACGCCTGCGCACCCGTTTCCGATATGCGGTGTAACCCGGATAGGCGATCCGGAGCTGACGCTCCTCATAGCCCGACTTCGCCAAGATGAAGGCAACGAGCACAGTACCGAGAATCACGCCCAGGGTGCTGGCGAGGAACAGCGATGCCCCGAGCATGGCCAGACAGACGGCCCCGTACATCGGATGGCGGACATATGCGTATAGACCGGTTTCGATGAGATGGGCACCCTCGACCGGTTCAGGCAATGCGGTCAGGGCTCGACCCAGGGAAAGCGCCGAAGCAACGATGCCCAAACCACCCACGATCACCAGCACCCCTCCGATGATCCGCCAGACGTCCCATGTCGCCCAGGGCAGGGATCCGTCCATGACCAGGGCGATGGCGATGGCCAGGAAGAGCAAGAGCTGCGCGCCGACCCAATAGCGTCCCTGCCCCGGCCCGTCGTCGACCCATCTCGACGCCAGAAGGTCCACTTTTTGTCCGGCGACTTGTTTTCTGGCTTCCGCTGCAATCAAGCCATCCCCGACCACCGCCTCGGGCCAGACGTCGCAGAGGGGCTGAAGCACGAATAAGCGCTCCGACGCCCTGGGATGGGGGACCTGAAGCGCGGGTGTGTCGACTGTGCCCTGGTCCAACGCGATGATGTCGAGATCGAGGGTTCTTGGGCCCCACCGGACGGTTCTCTCCCGCTGGCGGCTGGTTTCGACCGACTGCAACTGCACGAGCAGGTCCTCTGGTGACAGGGAGGACTCGACGACCATGACCGCGTTCAGATAGGGATCCTGTTGCGGGCCCCCGACCGGGGTGGTCTCGTAGAGACCGGAGACTCCCTGAACCGTGCCCAGTCGACCAATCTCTCCTATCGCAGCGCGGAGATGCGCCACCCGGTCTCCGAGGTTGGAGCCGAGAGCGACGGCATACCTGGTCATCTCGAGCGGTCGACGACGACGGCGACGTCGTCGAATCCAAGGGGAATCGGCGCATCAGGCTTGTGGACCGTGACCACCACGCGCTCCACCCGGGGGTCACCGAGTACCTGCCGGGCCACCCGCTCGGCCACGGTCTCTATCAACTGATGACTCTCGTTCGCCACCAGGTCGTGAGCCTCCTGCGCCAATCGGCCGTAGTCGACAGTGTCGGCGAGGTCATCCGACTTCCCGGCCGCACTCAGATCCAGAAACACCACGAGATCCACCCGGAAGACCTGTGGCTCGACCTTCTCGTGCTCCAATACGCCATGACGGGCCAGGACCTCGAGGCCCCGCAACTCGATTCGATCGGTCACGAAGCAGCGGATGCCGGAATCAGGGAACGACCCTCCGGCCCCAAGGCCCTCCCCAGAATCTGTTGGATGACGGCAAGGGCCAGGATCGGGTCCTTGACCAAACCGGACGTCACCAGGAAGCCTCCGAGAAGCCCGCCAACCGTGTCATCGATTGCCTCACGGTGCACCAGCACCTTGGCCTGACTCTGTCTCGTTGCCTTGGCCAATGTCTTGAAGAACTCCTCGACGTCCTTGGCACCGAGATCGGGCCCGATCGGAACCGAGTAAGTGGCGATCCCGGCCTCCCTGTAAGCGAGGAGGTTCTGGTTTCCGGGGAGCATCGAGATGACGGCATTGATTCCGGCTTCCTCCACGAGCCATGTGATCTCTTCCTCACGTCGCACCCGACGGTGTTGGAACCCGGAGCCCCCCACCCGCTCGGAAACAGCCAGACGATCCGTGATGACCCAGGTGAACCCCCGGGGCTTTAGCCCAGCGACCATTCGTCCCATTGCTGGGAATTCACGATAGCGGCGGCAACACGCAGGGCAGCCCGGGACGAAGCAACATCATGGACCCGGAAAATCCTTGCGCCACGGTCGAACCCGAGGGCCGTGGTCACCGCGGTCACGCCATCACGCGAGGCGGGATCCTCGATCCCGGTGAGAGTTCCGAGGAACGTCTTGCGCGACGCCCCGAGGACCACCGGGAACCCGAGACTGGCGAGTCTGGCCAGCCCATCGATCACCTCGAGGTTGTGCCTGGTCGTCTTCCCAAACCCGATTCCGGGATCGACGGCGATCGAGCCGGCAGCAACGCCATGCCCGATCACATGAGCGGCGCGCCCACTGAGAAACGACGCCACCTCGCCGACGACCTCCTCATAGACCGGATCCTGCTGCATGGTCCGGGGCGTGCCTTTCATATGCATCAGGATCACACCCGCTCCCGACTCGGCCATCGCCTCTGTCATCTGCTCCGAGGCTGCAGCAGTCACATCATTGATGATCTCGGCGCCGACTCCGATGGCGGCGCGGGCCACCTCAGCTTTCGAGGTGTCCACAGACACGATCATCCCGTCGGAGGCCAGTTCCTCGATCACCGGCAACACCCGCTGCAGTTCTTCATCGACTGGCACCGGGTTCGCCCCCGGGCGTGTCGACTCACCGCCGACATCGACTACGTCAGCGCCCGCTTCGACCATGGCTCGACCCGCCGCCACTGCGTCGGCTCGATCCAGGTACAGGCCCCCATCGGAGAACGAATCGGAAGTGACATTGAGCACGCCCATGATCAAACCCCTCGAAACGTCGAGGTTCCTGGTTCGGAGTCTCCAATGCGTGATCATGAACGTACCCTTCCCGGTGCTCGGGACGTAAAACGGCGAGCGCAGCGAGCCCTCAGCGCGATGTGCCGAAGAGAAGCGACATCGCCTCGGCCCGCGTCGCCGGCTGGGACTCCATGATCCCACGCACAGCCGAGGTCACTGTGGTTGCCCCCGGCTTCTTCACACCTCTCATCGACATGCAGAGATGCTCGGCTTCGACGACCACCATCACCCCTAGGGGCTCGAGACGCTCGGTGAGGGCATCGGCCACCTGGGCGGTGAGACGCTCCTGCATCTGCGGGCGCCGGGCAAAGCCGTCAACGAGCCGGGCCAGCTTGGAAAGACCGGTGACACGACCCTTTGGGATGTAGGCGACGTGGGCCTGGCCATGGAAGGGGACAAAGTGATGCTCGCACATCGAATAGAAGGGGATCTCGCGCACCATCACGATCTCCTGATAGTGCTCCTCGCCAAAGAAGGCATCGACTACGTCGCCCGGATCTCGATGGATACCATCAAACACCTCGGCATAGAACTTGGCCACACGCTCCGGGGTGTCGATCATTCCCTCACGCGTCGGGTCCTCCCCAAGCGCCTCGATTATCTCGCGGACTGCCTTTTCGATGCGTCCCTGGTCGATCTCACTCATCTAAAGGAGAAAATAGACGGGTGCGGCCGTTGTATTCCACAAAACAATCGGGCGGGTTGACAATGCCGTCGTAATGACATTATGATGACATCAGACTGACATCGCTACGATGTCCCAGATAGAGGAGATGCCATGATGTTCATTCAGACCCAAGACGGGCTCGAAGCAGAGCTAGGCGAGCGCATTCGCCGGCTGCGCAAGACCCGCTGATGCAGCTGACCCAGGCGTCGATGAGGATGGAGACGGCAGTAGAAGCCCAACTCCGTCTCGGCGACCCGGAGCTGGCAAGTCTCGGATCCGAGCTACTCGAAGTCCTTCGTCCCGCGATCAAGCAGACCCTGATGGAGGTCGTGGAAATGGCGGCACAGGAAGTCAACGGGCAGTTGGTCGGGCAGCGGGTCGACATCCGCCTCGTCGATGGCGACCCCGAGCTGACCGTGCGTCCCGATGACTCGAAGATTCCTCCCCCACCGACACCGCCCATCCCCGGCGACACCATGGATGCCGAAGCGAGGATCACATTGCGACTCCCCGGCTACCTCAAGGATCTCATCGCCGAAGCCGCCGACGGTGCAGGCGACTCGGTCAACTCATTTGTGGTCGACGCTCTTCGCTCCAAGGCCTATGAACGGTCGCCATCGAACTCGGTCAGGAAGACAATCGATCTGTGATCGAACACGAGTTCTCCACGCGCGAGTTTCCGCTGGTCAAAATTGCCATCAGGTCGGGCCGCGTCTCGGTGGAGCCCGGGCAGCCCGGTCTCGTTCGCCTTTCGGTGGACACCCGGGACTCGACATTCGAGATCCAACAACGTGGAGACGCCATCGTGGCCTCAGGTGAGAGGGGCGGGCGCGCCTATGTGACGGTTAACGCTCCACCGATGACCGACATCGAAGTCTCGACCGCCAGCGGTGATGTCAACGTCGGCCATCCAGTCGGCCGTCTCGAAGTTTCAAGTGCCAGTGGAGACGTCTTCTTCGACTCAGTGCAACGGCTCCAGGTCAAGAGTGCCAGTGGCAGCATCCGGGGCAACTTGGTCGAAGGCGAGGCCCGGTGCGTCACTGCCTCCGGCGACATCCGAATCGGGCAAATCCTCGATCGCGCCGACCTGTCCACCGCCTCCGGGGACATCGCCGTCGACTACTGCGCGGGCACCATCTCCTGTGCAACCTTGTCCGGGGACGTCAGGATCGACGAGCTCACCGGGCCCTCTCTCAACGTCAAGTCGATGTCCGGCGGGGTTCGGATCGGCATCCCATCGAGAACCAGGCTCGACCTCGACGCCAATTCCTTCTCAGGCCGGGTCAAGCTACCCACCCCCAACCCGAGCCCCCAGCCCCCCGAACGCGAGATCAGCGCCAAAGTCCGCCTGGTCTCAGGTGACCTGCGCATAGACCGGGTGGATTGAAGGCAAGAGCCCCCTCCGGCCCTTGCGGGCCACCTCCCCCTTCGGGGGAGGAAATGGCGGTCTCGTTTCTCCCCCCGCAGGAGGTGTGGAGATCTGGGCCCCTGGCGCGAAGAGCCCCCTCCGGCCCTTGCGGGCCACCTCCCCCTTCGGGGGAGGAAATGGTGGTCTCGTTTCTCCCCCCGCAGGAGGTGTGGAGATCTGGGCCCCTGGAGCGAAGAGCCCCCTCCGGCCCTTGCGGGCCACCTCCCCCTTCGCTTCGGGGGAGGAAATGGTGGTCTCGTTTCTCCCCCCGCAGGGGGGAGTACCCCGAAGGGGGGAGGGGGGGTCTTCGCCGAACAAGCTTGCCGCGCGGCGGCAGCTCCGGCCGACCGGCGTCTGTTTGGCCGAGGCTGGTAAGACGCGACGACCTTGTCGGACGGGCGATCGAAGGTAAGCCTCGGCCAAAGTCGGCCGGCAATAAATCAGGCGCCGGCGTCGGCGGGGCGACTGGAGCGCCGCAGCTTCCGGTTGAGACCCAATGACTCTGTCACCGGCTCCTCTTCCTTCTCCACCTCTTCGGCGGCTGCGATCTCATCTTCGTGCGGTTGCGGGATGACCGGGTTTTCCGGGTACTTGAGCCGCATCGCCCCCTCGGCGGCGTGTTCCCACTTTGGGACATCGGCGAACAGCTCGGCCACCTCGTGACGGTCGACCGTCTCCTTTGCCAACAGCGCATCGACCATCCGCTCCATCGCGGGCTCGTGCTTCTCGATGATGAGCCGCGCCTCCTCATGGGCAGCGTTGATCATCTTCCGGACCTCGTTGTCGATGTTGGCGGCCACCTCGTCCGAATAGTCCTGCTGGCGGGAGTAGTCCCGACCCAGGAATACCTCACCGTTCGGCTTCCCGTATTGCATCGGGCCCAGGACGTCGCTCATCCCATACTCCATCACCATCTTGCGGGCTATGGCCGTCGCCTTCTCGATGTCGTTGGCGGCGCCAGTCGTCGGGTCGGCGAAGATGATCTCCTCGGCGGTCCGGCCACCGAGCAGCATTGCGAGCTGGTCGACCAACTCGGAGCGCCGAACCAGGTACTTGTCGTGGGTGGGAAGGGCCAGAGTGTGACCCAGGGAGCGGCCTCGGGCGACGATGGTCACCTTGTGCACCGGGTCGGAGTTGGGCAGGGCATAACCGACCAGGGCGTGGCCCGTCTCGTGATAGGCGATGAGCCGCTTCTCCTCATCAGACATGACCTTGGTCTTGCGCTCCGGGCCGGCAATCACCCTGTCGATGGCCTCTTCGAGCTCGAGCATCCCGATGTCCTTGCGACGGCGCCTGGTGGCGAGGAGGGCAGCCTCGTTGATGAGGTTGGCGAGATCGGCACCGGTGAATCCAGGGGTGCGTCTGGCGAGAACCTTGAGGTCGATCTCGTCATTGAGCGGCTTGCCTTTCGAATGGACCTCGAGGATGGCGGTGCGCCCTTCGATGTCGGGAGCGTCGACCACGATCTGTCGGTCGAACCTGCCGGGACGGAGCAGTGCCGGGTCGAGGATGTCGGGGCGGTTGGTTGCCGCCATCACGATCACTCCCAAGTTGCCTTCGAACCCGTCGAGCTCCACGAGAAGCTGGTTCAGAGTCTGTTCCCGTTCGTCATGACCACCACCGAGACCGGCGCCGCGGTGACGGCCGACCGCATCGATCTCATCGATGAACACGATGGCCGGGGCGCTCTGCTTGGCCTGTTCGAACAGGTCGCGGACTCGGGAGGCGCCGACACCGACGAACATCTCGACGAAGTCAGATCCTGAGATCGAGAAGAACGGCACGCCGGCCTCTCCGGCCACTGCCTTGGCGAGCAGGGTCTTGCCGGTTCCGGGGGGGCCGAAGAGA
>CAZRID010000169.1:0-7088 GCA_964600055.1 uncultured Acidimicrobiaceae bacterium | reverse complement strand
ACCGGTGGTGCGGTCATCAGCTGAGCACCAGGTTGGCCGCCTCGGGGCTCCACACGAGATAGGCCTCTTCGCCCACCTCGTAGAGCTCGACTCCCGGGCGGTTCTCCTCCTTGACCTCGATCTCGGCCCCGACACCTCCGTCCACGTCGTAGAAATACACGTCGCCGTAATACATACGTCTGGTCACGCGTACCTTGACCCGGTTGTGATTGGCCGGGATCTCCTCGTCGAGGTCGTAGAGCGCCAGCCGTTCCGGGCGCAATGCCAGCGTCACGCTCGCTCCCGACTGTGCGCTGGCACCGGGAACCCCGATCTCCACGCCATTGGCGAGCCGAGCTGTGTTCGAACCATTCATGGTCACATCGATGAGGTTGATGTCACCGATGAAATCGGCGACGAACCGGGAAGTGGGGCGCTCGTAGATCTCTTCGGACTGCCCGACCTGGAGCAGGCTGCCATCGCTCATGACCCCGATTCGATCGGACATGGTGAGGGCCTCCTCTTGGTCATGGGTGACGTAGACGAAGGTGATCCCGACCCGCCCCTGAAGGTCCTTGAGCTCGACCTGCATTGCCTGGCGCAGCTTCAGGTCGAGCGCCCCCAGCGGCTCGTCGAGAAGAAGCACCTCGGGCTCATTGACCAGGGCCCGGGCCAGGGCCACCCGCTGCTGCATCCCACCCGACAGCTGACTGGGCTTGGCATCGGCCCGCTTCGAGAGCTGGACCTGATCCAGGACCCGAGTCACCCGACTCTGAACCTCGGACTTCTCCACCTTCTTCATGTTCAGGCCGAAGGCGACGTTCTCTGCCACCGTCATGTGTGGAAAAAGGGCGTAGGACTGGAAGACGGTGTTGATCGGGCGCTGATTCGGAGGTTTGAGACCCATCTCGACGCCATGGACCCTGACGCTGCCCTCGGTTGGGAACTCGAAGCCGGCGATCATCCGCAGAGTCGTGGTCTTGCCACATCCGGAGGGGCCGAGTAGCGAGAAGAACTCGCCATCGTTGATGGTGAGATCGACCCCGTTGACTGCCACCACGTCGTCACCGAATCGTTTGGTGACGCCTGTCAGTTCGACCGCGGGTCCAGACATCAGTCCTCCTCATGGACCACCCGTCCGGCGACAACCGTCATCGCCACGGAAGCCTCCCGGATAGGCCCGTTCGCCAATGGGTCGCGGTCCAAGACCGCGAGATCAGCGAGCATACCCAGGGCCAACGTGCCGCTGACGTCCTCACGGTGGTTCACATACGCCGAGCCTGCGGTGAAAGCGGCCAACCCGTCGAGGAGGGAAATCCGCTCGTCGGCGTTGAGCGGCGGGAGGCCAGGCTCGTCGTGATTGCGGCGGGTCACTGCCGCGTCGATCTGGTCCATGACGTCGGCCGTGGACACACTCCAGTCCGAGCCCATCGCCAGGGTGGCTCCCGCCCGGAGCAGGCTGGCGAACGGGTATTGCCAGGCGGAGCGTTCAGGTCCAAGGTAGGGCCGGGTCAACTCGGCCTGGTCCACACCGTCTTGCGCCCAAAATGCCTGGGCGTTGGCCGCAACCCCAAGACGTCGAAATCTTGGAACGTCGTCTGGATGAATGAGCTGGATGTGGCTGATGTGATGTCGTGAGCGTGTCCAGCCGTTGGCGAGGCGAGCGGCCTCGACCGCGTCCAACCCATTGCGAACGGCACTGTCTCCGATGGCGTGGAAATGGCAGGAGAACCCGCGACTATCGAGCTCGGTGACGATCTCCTTGAGCAGGTCGGCTTCGATGAAGTCGATTCCCCGATTGCTGGTCTCACCGCCATCGCGATCGTTGTATGGCTCCAGAAGCGAGGCCGTGTTGTTCTCGACCACCCCGTCGAGCATCAGCTTCACAGAGACCGGCCGGTAGCGGCCCGATGGCTCCGAGCGCATCTGCTCCAGATCTTCGATCTGCTCCATCCCACGCCCCCGATCCCACCAGAGGGCGCCGACCGCGGTGGCGACCAGCTCGCCGGAGTCGGCAAGGGACCGGTACGCCTCGTGGGTCTTGATGTCGACGTGAGCGTCCTGCCAGGCAGTCACTCCCTTGGACAGGAGGTAGTCCTGTGCGGCCAGCACACCCCGGCGTACATCCTCGAGGGTGTCTTCGGGGGCGAGTCTTTCGACGAGATCGGCAGCACCTTCGTGAAGCGTCCCCTGTGGTTGCCCGTCACCGTCACGCTCGATGCGCCCATCCGGCGGGTCGGGTGTGGAGGTATCGATGCCGGCCAAAGACAAGGCGAACGAGTTGGCCCACGCACCATGGCCGTCGGCGTTGTAGACGAGGACCGGCCGATCAACGACGACTGAGTCGAGCAATTCTTTCGGCGGGCAGCCCCGGGGAAACCAGGTCTGCTGCCATCCCCCACCGATGATCCACGGTTCGTCCGGGTTGTCGGCCGCGTAACGGGTGATATAGGCCACGGCGTCTTCGGCATTGCCACAACCGGCGAACGAGCACCGAAAGAGATCGAGTCCACTGCTCCCCGGGTGACAATGCGCGTCCTGAAAGCCGGGTGTCAGCAAACGGCCGGCGAGGTCGATCACCCGGGTCGCTTTTCCGACCGAGTCGGCGACGTCGCCCTCCCCACCGATTGCGCTGATCCTGTCGCCGGTCACCGCCAGGGAACGTGCGAAGGACCGGGCAGCGTCGGCGGTGAACACCGGGCCGTTCACAAAGAGGAGATCCGCTGCCATAGGTCGGGGCAGCGTACAGGTCCGTCCTCCGGGGCCTGCAACGGTTTTCGCGCGCCGATCTCGACCCACAGGTCGAGATCGGCGCGCGAAAACGAATGGGAGACCGGGGCAACATGGCCCTTTCGGGCGCCCGCTACGCTGCCACCCATGTCGTCTTTCTGGCACCCATTTGCGGAAATGAGCAAGGTTCAGCACGACCCCTTCATCATCGACCGGGGCGAAGGGATCTACGTGTACGACGAGGCAGGGAGGCAATATCTCGATGCTGCCGCCTCGCTCTGGTACATGAACGTTGGCTATGGACGGGAGGAGATCATCGAGGCGATGGACGCCCAGATGCGCAAGCTGCCTGCGTTCCATGCCTTCATCGACTACGGCACACGGCCTCCAATCGACCTTGCCAACCGGATCGCCGCCATTTCGCCCGATCCCGACTCCAAGGTGTTCTTCGGGTCCGGGGGATCAGACGCCGTCGACACCGCGGCCAAGATGGCCCGACGCTATTTCAACGCCATCGGGCAGCCTGAGCGCACCGTGTTCATTTCGAGGGAGTGGGCCTATCACGGGATGCATCCGTATGGGACCTCGCTCGGTGGCATGGAGCCCAATCGCATGGGCTACGGCGGTGAACTGGTCGGCGACATCGTCATCGTCCCCTACGACGACCCCGAGGCCGTCGACAAGGCCATCGATCACGCCGGGGCCGAGCGCGTCGCCGGGATCTTCGTGGAGCCGGTGATCGGTGCCGGAGGAATCAGGCCTGTCAGCACGGAATACCTGACCTCAGTTCAGGAGTCGATCAGAAATGCAGGTGGCCTTTACATCTCTGACGAGGTCATCACCGGGTTCGGACGTGCCGGGGACTGGTTCGCTGCCAACCGGTTCGGACTCGAGCCCGATCTGATCACCTTCGCAAAAGGTGTTACCTGCGGGTACGCGCCTCTGGGCGGGGTGATCGCCTCACCCAAGGTCGCCGCTCCATTCTTCGAGACCCCGGGCCTGATGTTCCGCCACGGCTACACCTACTCCGGCCATTCGACGGCATGTGTCGCTGGTCTCACCGTGATGGACATCCTGGAGCGCGAGGGCCTTCTCGCCCGCGCCGCCGAGCTCGAAGACGAGCTGTACCAGGCTCTGCTCCCACTCGAGGAGCTGCCTGTTGTGGACCATATTCGGCGCGGGGTCGGCGCCCTGGCCGCGGTGCAACTGGCGGTCGGGGACGATGAGACACTGCCCGCCCGTGCGTCGGCGGCATGCCGCGAGGCGGGGGTCCTGACCCGAGCCATGGGTGGCGGCGCCCTTCAGGTCTCGCCGCCGTTCATCATGACCCCGGATCAGGTGGCCGAAATGGGAGAGCTTTTCCGCTCCGGTCTCGAAAGTCTGTGAAGCAAACCCCCCTCTGGGTCGAGCAGCATCCTCGACCTAAGGGCATCACATCCGAGCTTCCCGAGGAGGCCGACGTGCTCATCGTCGGCTCCGGCCTCACCGGTCTCAGCGCCGCCCTCCGGCTGGCCCGTGGGGGCAGGACGGTGGTGGTGGTCGACGCGGGCGAAATCGCGTCCGGTGCTTCCTGTATGAACGGGGGGATGGTCTCGCCCGACATCAAGGCGGGGATCAAGGTCATCTTTGCCGAGCATGGCCCCGAGCTGGGACGTGAGATGTGGGAGGCCACGGTGCGCTCGGTGGATATCGTCTCCGACCTTGCTGCCAGCGAATCGATCGATGCGCAGATCGTCCGCGGCGGCATGGCCGCCCTCGGAGTCGGTCAAGGGGCACAGTCCAAGTTCGAGAAGAGCGTTGCGTGGTACCGGGAGAACGTCGGCGTCGATTGGGAGGTGCTCGGTCCCGATCGTGTCGGTGAGATCGTCGGAGGAGACCATTTCACCACCGCTTTGTTCGAGCCGGAGGGCATCGGCATCCAGCCCGCCCGCTTTGTGTTCGGCCTCGCCGAACGAGCAGCCGGGGTGGGGGCCGCCCTCGTCGCCAATTGCAGAGCAACCGCCTTTGAGCGGCAGGGAGCCGGGTTCCAGGTGACAACGTCCAAGGGGACGGTGCGGGCCGGCGATGTGGTCCTCGCCACCAACGGCTACACCACGGCCGAGCCGTCACCGGAGTTGGCGCGACGTGTGGTTCCCGTCGGCTCATACATCATCGTCACCGAGCCTCTGGGCGAACGGGCGGCAGCAGTCTTCCCCCGGGGCTCGATGACCTACACCAAGAAGCGGCTCCTCAACTACATGAGAAGGACGCCCGACGACCGGATCCTGATCGGCGGCCGGCGCAACCTCCATCCCGGTCTCGATCTCGAGGAATCGGCGGCCGATCTGCAACGTCAGCTTCTCGGCTACTTCCCCGACCTGGAAGGGGTGCCGATCACCCATGTCTGGGGCGGGAAGCTCGCCGTCCCTTTCGACCTTGTCCCGCACATGGGCCAGATCGACGGCGCCTGGTACGCGCTGGGCTACGCCGGGCATGGTGTCGGCCTGTCCACACTCATGGGTCACGAGTTGGGCGGGATGCTCCTCGGTGAGGAGCGGCCGAGCGTCTTCACCAAGGTCCCCCACCCGAAACGCTTCTATTACCGGGGCAATTCGTGGTTCCTCACCCCGGCCTCGATCCTCTACCGGACACTGGACCGCATCAATCGGTAGGCTCGAATGATGAGCTTTCCGGAGACACCTGCTTATCCCGAAGCCAGCCAGGCCACAACTGCATTGGTACTGGGGATCCTTGGCATCATCTGCTGTCCCATTCTGGGGATCGTGGCTTGGATCATGGCCAACAACGAGCTGGAGGGCATCAAGTCCGGGAGACGCAATCCCACCAACGAAGGGACGGCCAACGCCTCACGCATCCTCGGGATAGTCGGCACCGTCCTCATCGCCGTTTCGATCATCGGTCTCATCCTGGTCATCGCGGGAGCCCTTGTGATCCCGTTCGAGGAAATCACGGACTTGAGCCTCATCACCCCATGACCCGTGTCTGGAGGGACCGGCTGGTGCTGGCCGCCCCGCTGGCGGTCCTGGGGCTTCTTGCCATCCAAACCGACGACGGACCAACGGTATGCCCATTCGCCCTTTGCACCGGGATGGCCTGTCCCGGCTGTGGCATGACCAGGGCTGCGTCGCATCTGATCAGAGGTAACCTGACGACCGCTCTCGGCTACCACCCTCTGGTGCCGCTGATCGCCGTCATGTCGATCGGGGGCTGGGTGTGGTATCTGCTGCGCCGATCCGATCGTGTACGTCCCCTCCCGGGGCGTTGGGTGAACGGCATCCTCATCGCGACCGGGATCATGCTTCTTGGCGTATGGGTTGCTCGGGCGCTGGCCGGGACCCTGCCACCGGTCTCATCCGCTTTCTGAACAGCCAGGCGATGAAGGCGGCGCCGAGAGAGCCCAGGCCCAGGGTCAGCGGCACTACCCACTTCGAGTTGGCGACCAAGGCCAGGCTTTCCCCGACCGGGGCTCGACCTCCTTCGGGGTCCACGATCCAGGAGCCGATCTTGAGCAGGACGGCAAAGGACAGGGCCCCCAGGGCAAAGCGGTTCAAGAGGCTTCTGAGGGCACGCGCCCGATCTCTCGACGACAGGACGTGGGCCCACCCCGAGATGAGCATGAGCACGACCCCGAGCAGGGCTCCCAAGCCCAGTGTCGAGGCCAACGGCGACGAGGCGCCGACGAGAGGCCTTTGAGACGGATCCCGGATCACGAGAGGGTCCAACTCGGCGAGGGCGACTTCGACCTGTCCCGACGACACCGGCACTCCGGCCGCGTTGAGACCGGCGGTGATCTCGGCGGAAGATGGTCCCAGGATTCCCGAGACATCGACCGAAGAGCCCGAGGGGTCGGCTGAGGCCGCAGCCTCGATGCCCTCGGCGACCAGATCCTCGAGCAAGGGGCCGACCGCCGGGTGTTCGAGTACCTGATCGGCCGCGATCGCCGCCGTTGGCCCATCGACGCCCGATTGGACCAGCTCGGTCTCGAGCCACGTCGAGAAGCGATCGGCGACCACGTCGCTTCCGGCGAGAGGGGTCAGCGACTCTGCCAGCTCGTCGGTGTCAATCACCACGGCCCGTCCCCATAGCCCAACCAGAAGCACCGTCGACGCGAGACCGAAAAGCCAGGCCGAGACACCCGATGTGAAGCGAAGCCCTCGCTTGGTCGACCGGCGGGAGCTCAATTGATCACGAGGGCAGGATTGGTTCGGATACGCGGACGCTTCTCGATGACCGATCCGGCCAGGGCGTCGAAGGCGTCCGCCGCCTCGGAGCCGGGCGCGGCGATGATCACCGGGTGCCCTTCATCCGCTCCGCGTCCCATGGCCGGCAACAGGGGTATCTGACCCATCAGGTCCACTCCGAGCTCTTGCGCCAGAGAG
>CAZRID010000168.1:0-7117 GCA_964600055.1 uncultured Acidimicrobiaceae bacterium | reverse complement strand
AAGCAGCGCCGGGGTGGCGAGCTCGCGCAGCGAAGCCGCGGTGCAGATGTCGATGACCGGGCCGTAGTCAGGGCGACGCTCACCACGCATGATGGCGCCGTCGGCAAACTGACGCCGGACCTCCTGGACCACGACCGCCGCTGTGCGCCCTACGGCCCGGATGGCCAGACTCGAGAACATGAAGGCAACCGACCCGCCAATGAGAAGCCCGATGAACGTGGTCGGGTCGGCCACATTGATCGAAGTCTCGGGGAGGCCGAATAGATCGGAGCCCTCGGCGGTTAGCCCGAGCTCACCGGCGATTGTTTCGATGAAAGCGGCGAACAGCGCAACGGCGGCGATCACCGCCGAGCCGATGGCGAATCCCTTGGTCACCGCCTTGGTGGTGTTGCCGACTGCATCGAGGCCGATCATGACGGTGCGGGCTTCGCCGTGGAACTCACCGGACATCTCGGCGATTCCGGCGGCATTGTCCGCCACCGGGCCGAACGTGTCTTCGGAGACGATCACCCCGGTGGTGGCAAGCATCCCCATCCCTGTCAGGGCAACGAGGTAGAGCGAGAACTGGATGTTTCCGCCACCGAGTGCGATGGCCACACCCAGTGCACCGGCGATGGCCACGATGGCCCACACCGATGACTCCAACCCCGAGGAGATGCCAGAAAGAACTGTGGTCGCGGGCCCGGTTTGGGTGGCCTCGGCTATCTCCTGCACCGGCTTTTCCTCGGTCGAGGTGAAGTATTCGGTGAGTCGGCTGACCACCTGGGCGAGGACGAGGCCGGTCACCACTGCTCCGAAGACCTTCCAGCCCTCGTTGCCGTTCTCGTTCCCGACGTAGAGCAGTGCCACCGCCAGGGTCCCGGCCACCGTGAGCAGCCCTGCGGTGAGGAAACCACGGTTGATCGGGGCCATGGCAGAGCGGTCCCTCGGGGTCGCCCGCACCTGGAACACGCCGACGATCGAGGCCAGCACTCCGATGGCCCGGATGATCACCGGGAAGACGAGACCGAGCGCAGGGTTGGCGCCGATGGAGTTGAACGCCGCTACGCCGAGGATGATCGACGCCACCAGCGTGACCTCATAGCTCTCGAACAGATCGGAGGCCATGCCGGCGCAATCGCCGACGTTGTCGCCGACATTGTCTGCGATCGTGGCGGGGTTGCGCGGGTCGTCTTCGGGTATTCCCTGTTCGATCTTGCCCACCAGATCGGCGCCGACGTCGGCAGCCTTGGTGAAGATCCCGCCTCCGACCCGGAGAAACAGGGCGAGAAGTGAACCACCGAACCCGAACCCGATCAGGATCGCCGCGGAGGTGTTCTGGAAGATCATGATGATGATGGTGGCGCCGAGGAGACCGAGCCCGACGGTGAACATCCCGGCCACGCCACCGGTGCGGAAGGCCACTTTGAGGGCGGCCGGCAGGGAGCCCGAACGGGCGGCGGCCGCGGTTCGAACATTCCCCCTAACGGCAAGGGACATCCCTATGAAACCCGTCAGCCCGGAGAGAAAGCATCCCATGACAAAGGCGATGGTTCGCCAGGCCCCCGACTGGGCGAAGCTGAGTGCCTCCTCTCCTTCCGGGTTGAGGACCGCCGTCGAGGTGAAGAAGACAATGAGCGCCAACGGGACGAGGATGACTGCGATCGTCTTGAACTGGCGGCGGAGATACGCCATCGCGCCTTCCTGGATCGAGGCAGCGATCTCTCGCATCGCGGGAGTCCCCTGGTCCGCTTTGAGGACCCCGCGGGAGAGGATCACGCCGACCAGCAGGGCGATGACCGCAGTTGCGGCTGCTACCCATAGCCAGGCCCATTCGGCTGTGCCGAGGGTGAACTCCTGGTAACCGCCTTCGGCAGCCAAGATTGTCATATTCAAGAGAGTTATCCTCCGTCGGGGGGCGGGGCGAGACTGTAGTGCAGGCCGTTTCGTGTCGACAATCAACCCGGGCGGTCTTGTTCTACCGCTGTGAGTCCCGCGGCAAGGAGGATCTCAGGTGCTCGATGGACTTGTTGATTGGGTGACATCTGTGGTCGAAACTCTCGGCTACGGCGGCGTTGCCTTCCTCGTGGCACTGGAGAACCTGTTCCCGCCGATCCCCTCCGAAGTCGTCCTACCCCTGGCAGGATTTGTGGCGGCCGGAGGTCAGGCCTCGTTGGTGGGGATGATCATCGCAGCCACCATTGGCTCGATGGTGGGGGCGTTTGTTCTCTACGGCATCGCAGCCGCCATCGGACCGGTCCGGCTCCGTGCCCTCGTCACCCGCTATGGCAGGTGGTTCGGTCTCGATGAGGCCGATTTGGACAAGACCGAGGAATGGTTCGATCGGCGGGCCAACTTGGCAGTGTTGTTGTGTCGCTGTGTGCCCCTGATGCGTTCGTTGATCTCGATCCCCGCCGGATTCAGGCGGATGCCGCTGCTGCCGTTCACCCTCTTCACCCTATTGGGAAGCCTGGTTTGGAATGTGTTGCTAATCGGTGCCGGATATCTGCTCGGCGAGCAATGGAATCAGGTCGAAGAGCCGCTGGAGCTGTTCCAGAGGCTGGTCCTTGCGGTGATCGCGGTGGCCGTGGCCTGGTTTGTGTGGCGACGCATCGTCCGTCCCCGCCTCCGCAGCGCCCAGGGTTGACTCCGCTCCCGTCATCCACTCAAGCCTCTAGAATGGACGAATCGTGGATGACCCCTTAGGGCGAAGTACCAGGGGTCGGCCGGTGAGCCGACCCGTTTCTCCCGCCGAGCCTCGGACTGCGACCTGGTGATCAGATGGATGGCCTAGGGGTGCAGCTAGCCCTGATCTTTTTCCTGCTTCTGGTCAACGGTGTCCTGGCAGGCAGTGAGATGGCGCTCATTTCCCTTCGTGAGGCTCAGATCTCCCGACTCGAGGCTGGTTCCGCGGCCGGCCGACACCTCGCCGAGTTGGCCCGCGACCCGAACCGATTCCTGGCCACGATCCAGATCGGCATCACCCTGTCGGGGTTTCTCGCCTCTGCCACAGCGGCCGTCTCCCTTGCCGAGCCCCTGATCCCCCTCTTCGGATTCGCCGGTAACGGCGCCCGAGCATTGGCCATTGTCTTCGTGACTCTCATCCTGTCCTTTGCCACCCTCGTCCTCGGCGAGTTGGCGCCAAAGCGCCTCGCACTGCAACGCGCCGAGAGGTGGGCTCTTGTCGCCGCAACGCCACTCCACTTCGCAGCCATGTTGGCGCGTCCTCTGGTATGGCTGTTGAGCAGGTCCACCGACTTCGTGGTCCGTCTCCTGGGTGGAGAACCGGGCCAGACACGCGAAGAGGTTGATGTAGAGGAGCTTCGGGATCTGATCCTGGCCCATCGGTCCCTGTCGGAGGACCATCAAGAAGTGCTGGTCGGTGCATTCGAAGTTGCGCAGCGAACCGTGAGACAGGTTCTGGTCCCGCGCTCCGAGGTCGTGGTCATCGATTCGGGGTCGACCACCGGCGAGGCCCTGACGATTCTTCACGCCAGCGGCCACTCGCGTGCTCCGGTCGCCGACGGCGGAGACCTGGACGGGACGACGGGAATCGCCCACATGAGGGACCTGGTGGCGGTGGAGCCGACTGATCCCATCACGTCGGTCGTTACCGATCCGCTTGCCTTCCCCGAGTCGATCGCGGTGTTGACCGCCTTGCGCCGTCTGCAGGCCGAACGCCAGCAGATAGCTCTGGTGATCGACGAATACGGCGGCGTTGAGGGGATCGTCACCGTGGAGGACCTGATCGAGGAGTTGGTCGGGGAGATCTACGACGAAACCGACCGCGATCTGGTGTCGGTGCGTCATGAGAGCGACGGGTCCTTGGTCGTCGCCGGCCGCTTCCCGGTCCACGACCTGCCCGATCTCGATGTTGAAGCACCCGAGGGTGACGAGACCACCGTGGCCGGGTTAGTTCTGAGATATCTGGCGCAAGTGCCCGAGGAGCCCGGCGAGTCAGTCCTGATCGGTGACTGGCAGTTCACAGTCCTCGCCGTCGACGGGCGAAGGATTACCGAGGTCGAGATTCGTCGAGTCGCTCCCTGACCACATCCGTACCTGAGGCACATGGCGTCGGTCATATACGGCGCTGAGGCGACAAAGAAGCGAGCCGACCTCGCCGCAACTGGCTTTCTCTGTCCTGAAAGCGTCACAAATAGCGCTGCGAACCTCAGTAAGCGGAGCGACCTCAATGGGTCTCAGCAACCTCAACTTCGAGGCCCATTCAGCCGATCATGTGACAAAGGAGCACTCCCGAATTTCCACCCAGTCCGAATCCAGATTCAGACAGGGATCCGTGGTTCGCGCCACGTCGATCCTGGTCGCGGCGATCGCCATCGCATTTGGCCTCGCGCTCGTCCTCGGGCGGTCGTTCGAGGATCTGACCACGTCAGGAATCGTCTATTCGGTCGCCGCGGCCGGCTCGGGTCTGGTCCTGGTCGCTGCAGCCCTTGTCGCCACCGGGCGGTCCCGCATCGCGTGGAGTCTGATTGGCGCCGGTGTCCTCTGCTGGGGGATCGGCGAGGCCGTCTGGATGATTCAGGCCTCGGCTGGCGAAATCCCGTATCCGGGTGTTGCCGACTTTTTCTATGTGGCTGGCTATCCGCTGATCTTTGCCGGGGTGATCGCCCTTCCGTATCTGCGCCCGGGCCGCTTCGAGCGCTTTCGGCTGGCCATTGACGCGACAGCCGGGACGTTGTCTCTCGCCGTTGTGATGTGGGTGGTCTATCTCGACGACGTCGTGAGCCTGGGATCGGACCCGGTCGAGACCTTCCTCAATCTGGTGTATCCGTTTGGTGACGTGCTGCTGGTCACGGCGTTGATGGTTCTGGCGATGCGCAGGTCCGAGCAACGGCTCGACTTGCGCGTGCTACTGCTGGCCGGCGGAGTTGCACTGACCGCACTCGCCGATGTCGTGTTCTCGCTTCAAAGCGCATCAGATGTGTACGTCGAGTGGGGTTGGCTCGACGGGTGGTGGTTGCTCAGCTACGCCATGTTTGCCCTGGCGGCCTGGTTTGTCACCAAGCCCGCCGCTTCACAGGCGACCACCTATCGATCGGCGAATGCCTGGCAGCTCGTGGCGCCCTACTCGGCGGTGGTGGCGCTGTTTTTGGCGCGCCTGATGACGAGTGCCGGCAACGATCTTCTGCTCAACATCACGACAACGGCCGTAGCGGTCCTGGTTGTGGTGCGCCAGAACCTGGCGGTAAGGGAGAAGCGAGAGCTTCTCGAGCGGCAACGCGACGATCTCGTCGCCTCGGTTTCTCACGAGTTGAGGACTCCCCTCACCGGAATCCAGGGGTACGCCCAGATCCTCTCTGAGTCGTGGGGATTGCTCAGCACCGACGAACGTGAGGAGATGCTTGGCACCATCAACACCCAGGCCAACCATCTCGGCCACATCGTCACCGACCTGATCGACGTCGCACGCGACCGGCTGCAGAATGTGACTCTGAACCGGGTCGAATGCAACGCTGCCGACGTCGTCCGGGAGGCGGTGGCTGCCATCGGCGGTGAGGGAAAGATCCAGGTCGAGGCGGACTCCGAGGCTCGACTCTGGGCGGAGCCCGACCGAATTCGCCAGGTCCTCGTCAACCTGATCACCAACGCCATGCGTTACGGTCGATCGGAGATCCTGGTTACGGCCGCCCGTCAGGGGCCGGTCGTCGCATTTGCCGTTCATGACAACGGGGATGGGGTGCCTCCCAAGTTCCAATCCGACATGTGGGGACGGTTCGAGCGTGGCCTCCACAAGGAGAACAGCACTGTGCCGGGCTCGGGGATAGGCCTGTCGGTGGCGAAAGACCTGGTGATCGCCCATGGCGGGAACATCGGCTACCGGACTTCAGAGCTTCTTGGAGGGGCGTGTTTCGAATTCACGATTCCCGTTCCGGCTGACCAGCCTGCCCTGGTTTCGGTCGGCGCCGGGCGTATCGGCTGACCGGGGCCCTTCCTCAGCCGAGAAAGGTCTTCACCCAGTCGTCGTCCGGGTCGGCGAGCAGTTCCTCAAGAGTCCCCGATTGCACGATGGTCCCGTCTCGCATCAGGGCCAGACGATCGGAGAGAGCCGCGGCCTCCTCGCGATCGTGGGTCACCACCAGGGCAGTGTCCCCGCGGTCGAGAAGGATCTCACGGGTCTCGGTCATCAGACGCTCCCGCAACGCCCGATCGAGGGCGCCCAACGGCTCGTCGAGCATCACCAGAATCGGCTCGGGGGCCAGGGTGCGAGCCAGGGCCACCCGTTGCTTCTCCCCACCGGATAGATCGACGATGGCGCGGTCGCCGAACCCCATCAGACCAACCCAGTCCAGGGCAATGTCGACGCGACTCTCGACTTCACCGGCAGCGACACCGGCCATCCTCAGGCCGAATCCGACGTTCCCGGCGACATCCAGGTGCGGGAACAGGGCGTATCCCTGGAACATGAGGCCGAATCCCCGGAGGTGGGTGGGGACCGTCGTGATGTCCTCCCCGTCCCACGTGATCGACCCGGCCTCGACCGGGACCAACCCGGCGATCGCCCGTAGCAATGTCGACTTGCCCGACCCGGAGGGCCCGAGAACGGCCACCGACTCCCCATCGCCGACGGTGAGCGTGACGTCCTTCAGCACGTCGGTGTCTCCAAGACGCACATCGAGGTGTTCGACGCCGAGCATCAGAAGGTCCCGATCTCACCGAACTGGAGCCGGTCGATCCAGAGGACAACGGCTGCTGTCATCGCCGCCAGCACGACCGCCATGGCCATGGCCATGGCGAGAGAGGCCGATCCGGGCCTCGACAGGAGTCGAAAGATCATGATCGGCATGGTGGCCGTGTTGGGCCGTGCCACGAAGGACGTGGCACCAAATTCCCCAAGTGAGACCACGAAGGCGAACGCGGCCCCCACCATGGCGGCCCGGCTCACGATGGGCAGGTCGATCTCTCGCCAGACCCGGCCCGGCGAGGCCCCGAGGACCCTCGCCGCCTCACGGGTCTCGTTCGGAATCGAGCGCAACGTGGGCACCGTGGTGCGCACCACAAACGGAATGGCAACCAGGGCATGGGCGATCGGGATCAGCCAGAAGGAGGCCCTGAGGTCGACTGGCCACCCCAGGGCGACGATGAAGCCGAACCCGATGGTGACCGCCGACGTCCCGAG
>CAZRID010000167.1:0-7128 GCA_964600055.1 uncultured Acidimicrobiaceae bacterium | reverse complement strand
TCTGTGGGGCAGGTTGCTCACGTGTTACTCACCCGTTCGCCGCTCCGTCATACCGGTGGGTTACCCCTCCGGTGTGCGTCGCTCGACTTGCATGCATTAGGCACGCCGCCAGCGTTCGTCCTGAGCCAGGATCAAACTCTCCAACGTACATTCAAGGCTCCTGTCCCGAGGGACATTCGCCAATCCTGTCAGTTATGAGTTTGCAATTGGGTCCAGGGCCCGTGAGGGCCCTAGAGCTGATTGCTGTTACAGATGCTCACCTCACTCCTTCGACCGAAGTCGGGAAGTGGGTGTGCATGCTGGCTTTTGGCACATTGTTCAGTTGTCAAGGAGCCCAAAGCTCCCACTTCGGATGTCAGCGGGCCGGCGATCGAATCGTGGCCCCGATACAAAGTGAATCCGAGGCGACGCGATAATGCGTCGTCCCGGTTTTCCAGTGGGTGGCCGGAGAGTTGTTCTCCAGCCGGGAGTCGAATAGTACCGACACCCGTGAGTTAGTCAAGTCAAGCGACCAGTCTGACGAATCTCCGCTTGCCGACTTGCAGGACCCGGCCGATCAAGGCTTCTCTGGGCGCTTCCTGTGCCTCCAGGACCTCACCGTCGACCTTCACCGCACCCTGGCTCAACATCCGTCTTGCCTCGGCTCCTGAGAGCCCCAGGGCGTCCCGGATCAAACCCGGGATCTGGACCGGATCCTCCTCAGACAAGAAGAACTCCTCGATGATGTCAGGTGTTCCGCCGTGCTTGAAGACCTGGTCGAAGGCCCCCTCAGCGATCACGGCCGTTTCGTCGCCCCAATAGAGGGCGGTCACGGCACGGGCCAGACGGCGCTTGGTGTCCCCGGGATGGAGAGCGCCCGAAGCGAGACCGGACCCGATCCCCTCGACCTCGGACGGATCGAGATCGGCAGCAAGCCGGAACCATTCCGCCATCGCGCTGTCGGGGAGGCTCATCGTCTTGCCGAACATCTCGGCCGGCTCGTCCTCGACCCCGATGTAGTTGCCGATCGACTGTGACATCTTCTTGATTCCATCGGTGCCGACCAACAGTGGCATGGTCATCGCCACCTGAGGCTCCATCCCGTATCGCTCCTGGACCACCCGCCCCATCATCAGGTTCCACAATTGGTCGCTGCCACCGAGCTCGATATCGGCCTCCACCGCCACCGAGTCGTATCCCTGGAGCAATGGGTAAAGGAACTCCATCACCGAGATCGGAACCCCCTCGTCGTAGCGCTTGGCGAAGTCGGACCGCTCCAGCATTTGGGCCACGGTTGCGGCCGAGGTCAGCTCGAGCAGACCTGCCATGTCCAAAGACCCCAGCCACTCCGAATTGTGACGGATCTCCAGGTGGTCGGGGAGCAGGATCCTCCGGAACTGGCTCAGCACATTCTCTGCGTACCCGTCCACCTCCTCTGCGGTGAGACGTTTGCGGGTGTCAGATCGCTCCGAGGGATCCCCGACCCGGGCGGTGAAGTCGCCCACGATCAGCACCGCGGTATGACCCAGCTCCTGAAAGTGTCGCAACTTGCGAAGAACCACGGCCCATCCCAGAGTCACCGACGGCGCTGTGGGGTCCAGCCCGAGTTTCACCCGAAGCGGGCGTCCCAGCTCCAGTTTTCGGTCCAAATCCTCGCGGGGGACGACCTGATCGGTGTGGCGGAGAAGGTGTGACAGCTGGTCGTCGGGGGTCATGGTCGTGGGGAGGGTAAACGCGTGGGGGCGGCGCTACCCACCCGTCGTCACCGTTGTGACCTCGACAAAGCGCCAGGGGCGGTCCTGGGCCTTGGTGATACCGATGCGCGGCGTCGCCATCACCATCGGCGGTGTGACTCCGGCCTCGAGTCGTAGCTCCGATGCGCCATCGAGCAGGTACGTCCCGTCATGGGAATGGTTGATGCCAAGTGCCTGGGTCAATTTCCCCGGGCCGTTGGCCAGACCGTCCTCACGGCCTCTACGTGACCGGGCGACCCCCGCACCCTCGACGATCTCACCGCCACGGAACAGGATCCCCCAGCCCACGCCCTCGGGACCGGCCGCCACGTTGCCACACCAATGGATCCCGTAGGACCTATAGACGTAGAGGGTGCCGGGGCGCTCGAACATCGAGCCGTTGCGCCCGGTGCGCCCCCGAAAGGCATGGGAGGCGGGGTCGTCGGAGCCCTTGTAGGCCTCCACCTCGGTAACGCGTGCCTTCACGAGCTTCCCTCCCACCCCGGACACGAGATAGGAGCCGAGGAGCAGCGGCGCAGCCTCTTCCGGGTTTCCAGCCAGCAGCTCTGCGAGCTCCACTCTCAGGCACCTCGCAGCTGAGCGCCGAGAGCCTCGACCGCCGAGATCATTGCGGCCCGGATCGGCGACACCTCTTCGTTGGTGAGCGTGTGATCCCCGGCGCGGAGGCGATAGCGGATCGCCACCGCCCGCTTGC
This sequence comes from uncultured Acidimicrobiaceae bacterium, assembly GCA_964600055.1. GTDB lineage: Bacteria > Actinomycetota > Acidimicrobiia > Spongiisociales > ZC4RG35 > JARDZU01. The sequence goes on along the minus strand of CAZRID010000167.1, from coordinate 4,701 downwards.
CATCCTCCACACCTGGGCCCCGAAACTCGTCGAAGACATGAGCGGATTCCACGAGGCCCGAGGCGGCTTCGAGGCTCGCCTCGAGGACATTTCCAACCTCGAGCCCGATCGGGATCAGGAACGAGAGGTCGAAGTCGGCATGGGGAAAGACGGAAGGGGACACGGCAATGCCTAGCTCGGGCGTGGCCAGGATCGGTCGGAGGTCGATCTCCGCGATCGCCACCCGGCCCGGCAGGTCGAACTCACGGGCGGCGCTCGGGCTGAGCTCGCCAACATGCCCGATCACGGCGCCGCCGAGTTTGACGGCCGCAGACCGCCCCGGGTGATATCCGGCAAGGTCCTCCTGCTCCAGTGCGAAATCGGCATGACCCAGCACCGCCATCACATGCCTGACCAACGACAGGGACACGGCCGAGTCTGCTGTTTGGGCCTCTCTGCCAAGGATCAAAGGCCCCACTCCACCAACCATCACCCAGGACAGCCTGTCGATCTGTGTCGGGAGACGAGGGTCTTCCGGCCAGGGTTCGGCCACGAACACACGTGCCGTCTCGAATAGCGACACGGCCGGGGCTCCGTATGAGCGGTTGAAACGGGCTGAGCTCAAGAGTCCGGGAAGCAGTGTCGGGCGCAGGATCCCTTCCTCCTCACGCAGCGGGTTGGTCACCCGGAGCAGACGGGAGGTGTCGGTCCAACCCAGTCGGGAGAGATCCTCGACATTGACGAAGGGAAGAGTCACCGCCTGATGGAGCCCGACTCCTACAAGAGCGGCATGGAGGGCCCGGAGGCGCTTCTGCTCCGGTGTGAGCCCTCCGGCGGGGCCGGTGGGGACGGTGGCAGCAAATTGGTCGTAGCCATGGATTCGGGCAATTTCCTCGATCAGGTCGGCGGGGCGGGTCACATCGGGGCGAAAGGTGGGAACGGTCACCCTCATCGGATCGAATCCCTCGACGACCATGCCCAACCTGGTGAGGATGTCGCCTGATCCTTCCCGGGTGAAACCTGGCCCGAGAAGCCTTCCGACTTCGCTGATGCCGAGCTCGACCCGGATCGGCTCGACGGGGGTGGCGATCTCGTCGATCACGCCCTCGAGGACCTCCCCACCAGCAAGCTCGACGACCATCGCCGACGCCCTGGCATCTGCCTCGTCGGTGAGATTGGGGTCCACGCCTCTTTCGAACCGCGTCGAGGCCTCAGACCTGAGCCCGTGACGCCGCGACATGTACATGATGGTGGGTGGGTCCCAGGAAGCGGCCTCCATCAGGACATTGACGGTGTCGGCGGACACCTCCGACCGGGCGCCGCCCATCGTGCCCGACATCGACGTGGGGCCCTCGCCGTCGTAGATGATCAGGTCGTCAGGGGTGAGCTCACGCTCCTCCCCGTCCAGGGTGACCAGAGTCTCCCCTTCGAGGGCGCGCTTGACCACCAGGCCTTCACCTTTGATGGAGTCGGCGTCGAAGGCGTGAAGCGGGTGGCCCAGCTCGAGCATCACGTAATTAGTCACGTCGACCACGTTGGAGATGGATCGAATCCCCGCCTTGCTCAACCGGTGACGAACCCAGAGTGGAGACCTTCCGATCTTCACGCCACGGATCTCTCGTGCGGTGAAACGCCGGCAACCGACCGGGTCACCTATCGCGACTTTGATCTGTGGAGCGCCGGGAACCGAGCTCAAGGATCGCTCCGGCACCCGATAGTCGATGCGGTAATGGGCAGCGAGATCCCGGGCCAGGCCACTCAGCGACATCGCGTCGGGCCGGTTGGTCGTTATCTCGAGATCGAAGACGACGTCGGGAAGCTCCACCAGGTCGGCGAAGTCGGTACCCAGGCCTGGCTCCCCGTCCAGCACCATGATCCCGGCATGGTCGTCCCCTAGACCCAACTCCTTCTCCGAGCAGATCATCCCATTCGAATCGACACCTCTGATTGTCTTGTGGCCGATCTCGAATTCACCAGGGAGGACCGCTCCGGGCCGGGCCACCGCGACGTATGCGCCCTCGGAGAAGTTCCACGCACCGCAGATGATCTGGGTCGGCCCCTCACCGGTGTCGACCTGGCAGACTCGAATCCTGTCGGCCTCAGGATGCGCGCTGATCTCGAGGACCCGACCCACGACGACCTCCGTCCAGTCAGCTTCGAGAATCTCGAAACTCTCCACCTTCTCCCCCACCATGTCGAACGCAATGGACAACTCCTTTGGATCTGTGGTGGGTAGATCGATGAATTCCTGCAGCCAGCTGAGTGGGACCTTCATCAGAACTGCCCCAGAAACCGGATGTCGTTGTCGACAAAATGCCTGATGTTGTTGATTCCGTGTCGCACCATTGCCAGACGCTCCACACCTACGCCGAATGCGAACCCGGTTACCTGCGAGGGGTCGTAGCCCACTGCTTCCAACACGTTGGGGTCGACCATGCCGCAACCCAGCATCTCCAGCCAACCGGCACCACCGCACACCCGGCAACCGGGCTCGCCTCCGTCACAGTTGAAGCACGAGACGTCGAGCTCCCCGCTTGGTTCGGTAAACGGAAAGAAGTGTGGTCTCAGACGCACCTCGGTCTCTGCACCGAAGAACTCACGCGCGAAGTGCGCCAGGGTCCCCTTCAAATCCGAGAATTGAATGTGCTCGTCCACCGCGAGACCCTCGATCTGGTGGAACACCGGTAGATGTGTCGCGTCGATGGTGTCCAGGCGGTAGCACTTCCCGGGGACGACGACATACACGGGAGGATCATTCGCCTCCATCCAGCGAATCTGGACCGGAGAGGTCTGGGTCCTGAGCAACACCTCGTCCTCGGGTGCCCCGTAATCGAGGTACATGGTGTCCGATTCCATCCGGCTGGGATGGGTAGGGGGTGTGTTGAGGGCATCGAAGTTGTACCAGGAAAGCTCGGCCTCAGGCCCGTCGGCCACCGTGTAACCCAGACCCACGAATATGTCCATCACCTCGTCGATGGTCTGTTGGATCAGGTGCAGCGACCCACGGGGAAACACATAGGACTCCAAGGTGACATCGATCCGGTCCTCCGTCAGTCGCCGGGTTTGGTCCTCGATTTCCAGCTCGACCCGGCGGCCGGCGATAAGGGTCTGGATGCCCTCGGTTACCTCGTTGAGCCTGGCCCCCACCAAAGGTCGCTGGTCGGGGTCGAGGGAGCCCATCGATCGTCGCAGGTCTCCGACGGTTGAGCTCTTGCCCAGCAGATTGCTTTCGATCTGATCGAGCTCATCTAGAGAGGATGCACCGGAGACCGCCGCAGGCGCATCAGCCAGCACATCGTCGAGCGTCGATCCGGGATCCATGTCGGCGGCAGGTTAGACCCGACCCTCACCCTCTCTTCCGGGTTTCGAAAGCTCGTAGACGATGATGCCCGCCGCCATGGCGGCATTGAGGCTCTCGAGGCCCCCCGGCATCGAAATGGTCACAGTGACCGCAGATTCCTCCACCACGTCGGAAGGGAGACCCGAGGACTCCTCACCGATCAGGATCGCGTAACGCCCGGGAGCCAGGTCCGCCGGTGGAGTGCCACCGGCCACGACTGTTGCCGCCGCGACATAGCCGTCTGGTTCCAAACCGGCTACGGAATCGACCGGGCGGATGCCGGTCCTGAAGTGCCCGCCGGCGCCGGCCCGGAGCACCTTCGGCGACCATGGATCAGCGGTGCCATCGGTGTGCCCGAAGTCCCACCCAAAGCCGGCCGCCGTCCTGATCAGAGTCCCCACATTGCCCGGGTCGCTCACCCCCCACGCCACGAGCAGTCCGGGAGCGTCCGTGGTCCTCGCCTCGGGGATCTGGATCACCGCCACCGGGCCACGTGGGGTCTTGGTGCCCGCGACTCGAGTCAGCGCGTGATCGTCGACTCTGAACAACTCGAAGCCATGACGTTCGGCGAGACTCGACGTGTCCCGATCGTCGGTGAGGGCGAACACCATCTCGGGGATGACAGCGTTTGCCAGAGCGTCGCCGAGCAAATTGGGGCCCTCGATCAGGGTGCGCCCACGGTCGCGGCGCTCCCGGGCACGATGAAGGCGGGCCGCCTCCACCACGCGCTGATTGCGATGGCCCAGTGGCTCCATCAGAGTCTCAGGCCGACGATCTCAGCTCTTTTTGGATGCCTCGACGAGCTGGGCAAAGGCACCGGGGTCGTTCACCGCCATCTCGGCCAGCATCTTCCGATCGACCTCGATCTCAGCCGCCTTGAGACCGGCGATGAGCTGGGAGTAGGTGGTCCCGTTCTGACGGGCGGCGGCATTGATGCGGGCAATCCACAGCCTTCGGAACTCGCCTTTGCGGGCGCGACGGTCGCGATAGGCGTCTTGCATCGCATGCATGACCTGCTCGTTGGCGGTTCGGTAGCGACGGCTCCTGGCGCCCTTGTAACCCTTGGCTCGATCGAGAACCTTCTTGTGTGACTTCTTGGCGTGAACCGCGCGTTTCACACGTGCCATTTCATACCTCCTGAGCTCTCAACGACCGAGCAGCTTTTTGGCAACCTTGGCATCACCAGGTGCCAGCTCAACCTGACCGGCTCGGCGCCGGAAGGTGTTCTTGCCTTTGGCCAGACGCAGATGCCCGCGTCCTGATTGACGTCTCATGTACTTGCCGGAACCAGTGACCTTGATCCTCTTCTTGGCACCACTGTGTGTCTTCATCTTGGGCACAGTTTCCTCCTGTCCGTCCTACTCCTCTTCGCCGTGTTTCTC